>BJHC01000118.1 GCA_014191535.1 Cyanobium sp.
CAGGGCCCAGGCCAGGTCCGGCGCCGTGGGGGCAGTGCTGGCGGGCAGCCCCAACTGGCCCACGGCCTCTCGGGCCGCCTGCAGCAGGGCCTCGTTGAGCAGGCCGCTGATGGGGCCGTCGATGCGGCCGGTGCGGATCAATTGCTGTTGCAGCCAGGAGGGCTCCCACACCACCAGGGTGAAGGTGGCGGCCCCGCCCTCCTCCTTGAGCCCTTCGCTCCACAGGCGGTTGAGGTAGTCGGGCACCTCCTGGGGTGGCAGTTCCAGCGGGGCTTGCAGGGTGAGCTGGGGAGCCATGGCGATCAGAACGGCGAGGGAACAGAGCGAAGGCGGTGGAAACGGCGGGGGTGGTGCTGGTGAGCTGTGGCTTCAGGGACGGCGCCACATCAGGCCGTCATCGGCCAGCAGGTTGTCGGCGGCGCTGGGGCCCCAGGTGCCCGCTTCATAGGGGTGCACCGGCAGCTGGCTGGGGGCGTCCTCCATCAGCTCCAGCAGGGGCGTGTAGAGACGCCAGGCGGCCTCCACTTCGTCGCTGCGGGTGAACAGGGTGGGGTCGCCGAGCATGGCGTCCGCCAGCAGCCGCACATAGCCCTCATCGGAGGGCTCGCCGAAGCTTTCGTCGTAGCTGAAGTGCATGTCGACGGGTCGGCTGCGCATGCCCGAGCCGGGGGCCTTCACATCGAACACGAAACCAGCCCCTTCGTCGGGCTGGATGCGCAGCACCAGCTGGTTAGCGGTGGGGCTGCCGCCGGCCGCATCAAACAGGTGCACCGGGGCCTCCCGGAAGGTGAGCACCACTTCTGAGAGGCGTTTGGGCAGGCGCTTGCCGGTGCGCAGATAGAAGGGCACCCCCTGCCAGCGCCAGTTGTCGATGAACAGCTTCATCGCCACATCGGTGTCGGTGGAGCTGTTGGGGTTCACCCCCGGCTCCTGCCGGTAGCCCGCCACCGGCTGCTGCACGGTGCCACCGGGGCCGTACTGGCCGCGCACACAGCAGCGCCAGGGTTCGTCCTCATGGGCCAGGCGAGCGGCCTGGAGCACCTTGGCCTTTTCGTTGCGGATCGCCTCCGGATCAAAGCGCCCCGGGGCTTCCATGGTGGTGAGCGCCAGCATCTGGGTGAGGTGGTTCTGCACCATGTCCCGCAGGGCGCCACTGGTTTCGTAGTAGCCGGCCCGCTCCTCGACCCCCACGGTTTCCGCCGCCGTGATCTGCACGTTGGCGATGTAATTGCGGTTCCAGATCGGCTCGAAGATCGTGTTGGCGAAGCGCAGCACCAGGATGTTCTGGACCGTTTCCTTGCCGAGGTAGTGGTCGATCCGGAAGATCTGCTGCTCCTGGCCGCAGCTCTGCACCACCCGGTTGAGCTGTTCGGCGCTGCTGTAGTCGGTGCCGAAGGGTTTCTCGATCACCACCCGGCTGCGGGCCGGATCCCGCAGCAGCCCGGCGGCCGCCAGGGCCCGGCAACCGCTGCCGTAAAAGGCCGGTGACACCGACAGGTAAAAGGTGCGGTTGCCGCGGGTGGCCTTAAGGCGGTCCAGGGCCTCCAGGCGGGTGCCCAAGCGCACCACGTCCTCGTTCTGCTGCAGGTCCACCGGCTCGTAGAACAGGCAGGCGGCGAACTGCTGCCAGGCGCTGTGGTGTTGCCGAACCTCATCGGCCATGGCTTCGGCCATGCGGTTGCGGAAGTCGTCGTCGCTCCAGGGGCGGCGGGCGCAGCCCAGCACGGCGAATTCACTGGGCAGGCGCCGCTGCCGGAACAGCTCAAACAGCGCCGGGATCAGTTTGCGGTGGGTGAGGTCGCCGCTGGCGCCGAAGATCACCAGGCATTGCGGGGCGATCACCCGCTCCTGGCGCAGCCCCACGCGCAGGGGATTGGTCTGGGTGGCGGGCATGGGCAACGCGGGGCGTGCGTGTCTCTGGTTTAACGAGCGCGCCGGGTAACCGCATGGCTTGGCAACAAAAAAGCCCGCCGGGGGGCGGGCCTGTGTGGAGTTGGAGACCGGAGGGCCGGATTCAATAGGTTTCCACGTGCCAGCGCTCGGCTTTCTTGAGGGCGGGGCGCAGTTCGCTCCAGTTGAGACCCTTGGCGGCGGCGGCGGCGGTCATCGCTTCGTCGATGCCCGGCTCCATGCCCCGCAGACCACACATGTAGACGTGGGTCTTGGGGTTTTCGATCATCGCGAAGATCTCGTCGGCGTTCTCGCTGACGCGGTCCTGGATGTACATGCGGCCGCCCTTGGCGTTCTGCTGCTCGCGGCTGATGGCCTTGGTGTAGCGGAAGTTGTCGGGGAACTCACGCTCGTAGCGGTTGAAGTCGTCGTCGTAGAGGAGGTTGGCGGTGGTGGGGGCGCCCATGAACAGCCAGGCCTTGCCCTTGAACTGCCAGCCGTTCTTCTCGCGCTCGGCGGGCTCGAACATGCGGCGCAGGTAGGTGCGCATCGGTGCGATGCCGGTGCCGGTGGCCAGCATGATCACGTTGGCGTCCTCATCGGCGGGCAGCAGCATCTCCTTGCCCACCGGGCCGGTGATCTTCACCTTGGCGCCCGCCTGGATGTCGCACAGGAAGGTGGAGCAGACACCGTTGATGGTTTCGCCGTCTTTTTCGTACTGCAGCTGACGCACGCAAAGCGACACGGTGTTGCCGGCCATGTCATCGCCGTGGCGGGTGCTGGCGATCGAATAGAGGCGCAGCTTGTGGGGCTTGCCGTTGGCGTCTTCGCCGTCGGGAATGATGCCGATCGACTGGCCTTCCACGTAGTGCAGCTGGGGATCGCCGCCCTTGAGGTCGAAGGTGATGTGGTTCACGCGGCCGATGGCCCCATCCGCCAGCAGGCTGTAGTTCTCGGTGACGGTGCCGACGAACGGATCCTTGGGCTTGTAGAGATTGACGGGAACGTCGGCGTGGGACACGGAGGCGGCGGCGGCGGGTTTCTTGGCGGTCGGGGTGGCTTTGGCTGCCGGTTTAGCGGCGGCCTTCGCGCTGGATTTGGCGGCGGCGGGTTTGGCCGGGGCCTGGCTGGTGCTGGGGGCGGCGGCCTCCGAGGAAGCTGGCACCACGGAGAGCACCTTGCCACCCAGGCGGCTGATGGACTGCATCAGCGGTTGCAGGCCGGAGAAGGGAACGTTGATGGTGCGCTCCGCCTGGCGCGGCTGGGCGCTGCCGTAGCCCTGCACCACCACGCTGAACATGCGCGAATCGCTGCGGCTGGAGGTAGCGGTCGAAACACGCATGGTCCCAGGTGGCCTGTAGAACGCGCGCGATCATAGGGAACTTCCTGGGGCTTCCAGCTCGGCGTCCGAGGCAGGATCCGGTTAGGTTGACCCACTGAAATCAATCGCTACGTCGGCTCGACCCCTTGACGCAGCTCTCGATCGACCCCACCAGCGCCCTTGCCGGGCCTGGGATCAGCCCCCTGCGGGCGGTCGAGACCGGCTGCTGTGAGCTCGACACGATCCAGCAGGAGATGGAGCGGTTGCCCGGAGGCTGCCGTCGCCTGGCGGTGCAGTTGCGCCTGGCCATGGATCCCCAATGGCTGTGGGCGGTGCTCACCGATTACGACAGCCTCAGCGGCTTCATCCCCAACCTGGAGTGTTCCCGGCTGCTCTGGCGCCGCGGCAACGTGGTGGGCCTGGAGCAGGAGGGCGCTCAGGTGTTCATGGGGCTGCGCTTCAAGGCCCGCGTGCACCTGGAGCTCACCGAGCATCTGGAGGAGCGTCGCCTCAGCTTCACGATGGTGAAAGGGGATTTCCGCCGCTTCGAGGGGGCCTGGCAGATCGGCGGTGACGGCAACATCACCACCCTGCTCTATGAGCTCACCGTGCAGGGCTGCGTGGGCATGCCGATCGGCCTGATCGAGCAGCGCCTGCGGGATGACCTGGCCTCCAACCTGCGGGCCGTGCAGCAGGAAGCCCAGCGCCGTTCCGCCCTGGCAGCCTGAGCCAGCCAGGCCCCAACGGGTCATGCCAACAAAAAAGCGGCCGAGAAGGCCGCTGGCTGGAGATACCCCCAAGGGGATTCGAACCCCTGTCGCCTCCGTGAAAGGGAGGTGTCCTAGGCCTCTAGACGATGGGGGCTAGGACTCGAAGGTTGCTCGGGGTGGGCTGATGAAGCTGAATCCCTTGCTGCGCCTGGCTTTTGGGCCGTCGCGCCTTCGATGCGATGACGTTACGGGTCAGAGGGGCCCTTCGTCAATCAGGCGGCCCGTCGGCCATCAGGCGGCCCCTTGGCCATCCCACACGGGCACGGTGAAGTGGAAGCAGGCCCCCTCGCCGGGTTCCGACACCACCCAGATGCGTCCACCGTGCACCTCGGTGATGCGGCGGCACACCGACAGGCCCACGCCGAAGCCGGAGGTGGTGGCGGAGGTCTGCGGCAACCGCACCCGCTCCAGGAAGATGCGTTCCTGCTCGTCGCGGGGGATGCCGGGGCCGGAGTCGCAGATGCTCACCTGCAGCCACTGGCTGGTGCGGTGCAGGATCGTCAGGCTCACCCGTCCGCCATCGGGGGTGTACTTGAAGGCGTTTTCCAGCAGGTTGAGCAGCACCTGGCGCATGCGGCGCTGATCGGCGAACACATCCGGCAGATCGGTGGGGATGTCGGTGATCAGTTCGAGGCCGCGGCCCACCCACAGCTTTTCCAGTTCGAGGATGGCCTCCGCCGCCACGGGGCCCAGGGCCAGCCGTTGGGGGTTGAACAGGGCTTCCCAGCGGGTGGTGCCCACCTCGAGGAGGTCTTTGGAGAGCTGCTCGATGTCATCCAGCCGCCGGCCGAGCACATCCCGGAAGCGGGTCTGGTCGATCTGGCCGAGGTTGAGGCTCTGCAGGGCCAGCTTGGAGGCGGTGAGGGGGGTGCGCAGCTCATGGGCCACCATCCGCAGCAGCCGTTCCTGCACCCGCAGCCGCTCGATCAGGGTTTCGTTCTCCTGGCGCAGCACCAGCAGCTGGTCCTCCAGCTGCAGTTCCCGCTGGGTGCGGCTGCCGTCGCTTTCCACGGGCCGCAGGCTCATGCCCAGGCCGCTGACCACCTCCAGCTGCTGCCAGCGGGGCAGCCAGTTGCGCAGTTGATGCAGCAGCGTGTTGCCGGCGAACACCTGCCG
>BJHC01000119.1 GCA_014191535.1 Cyanobium sp.
CGGCGCAAAGCGAGCGCGGAGCCGGGCGGCGGTGGACAGATCGGGGCAGACCACGATCAACCCCCAGTCGTGGAGCGCCTGGCGCGTGATTGCCGCCCGGGGGTGGCCCTCCAGTTGGGCGGCGATCGCCGCCGGCATTGCCTCGGCCAGTTCGGTGCTGGTGGTGAGCAGGATGGCCGCCGCCAGCGGGTCGTGTTCCGCCTGGGCCAGCAGGTCTGCCGCCACGTGATCAGCCACGGCGGTGTGGTCGGCGATCACGAGCACCTCGCTGGGGCCGGCCAGGGAATCGATGGCCACCCGGCCGTACACCGCCTTCTTGGCCAGGGTCACGTACAGGTTGCCCGGCCCGCTGATCACATCCACCCGGGGGATGGTTTCGGTGCCATAGGCCAGGGCCGCGATCGCCTGGGCACCGCCCACCCGGTAGATCTCCTCCACCCCCGCCAGGTGGGCGGCGGCGAGCACGGTCTGGTTCACCCGCCCATCGGGGCCGGGGGGGGTCACCATCACCAGCCGTTGTACGCCGGCCACCTTGGCGGGCACCGCATTCATCAGCACGGTGCTGGGGTAACTGGCGCGTCCGCCGGGCACGTACAACCCAGCCCGCTCCACCGGCCGCCAGCGGCGCCCGAGACGTTCGCCGTGCACCCCGGTGACGGCCAGATCGGTTGGTTTCTGGCGCTGGTGGAAATCCACGATGCGCCGGTGGGCCAGTTTCAGGGCTTCCTGCAGATCCCCGGGGGTGGCGTTCCAGGCGGCCTCCAACTGCTGCCGCGGCACCCGCAACGGGTCGGGGCGCACCCCGTCAAAGCGCTCGGTGAGCTCCATCAGGGCGGCATCGCCCTGGCGCTGCACCTGCTCCAGGATCGCGTCCACCCGGATGGCGGCCTCGCGGCTCTGGCCGCTCTCCGTGCGTTGGGCGATGGCCTCCAGCCGGGCGCCCGCCTGCTCCAGATCGTGCAGAGTCGCCAACCCCAGATCGGCGGGGTCGGCGGTGGAGCTGGGGGCAACGGTCACCGGGGCGCTGCAACGTCTCCAGCACGCTAAAGGGCCGTCCTTGGGGGGCCGGGGGCTCAAGGGTTAGAGTCCTCGTTTGCCAAGTCAGCGCCGTACCGCCTGTGGCCAATAACAAGTCGTCGAAGAAGCGCATCGAGATCGCCGAGCGCAACCGTCTGCACAACCGCAGCTACAAGTCGGCCGTCCGCACCTTGATGAAGCGCTGCTTCACCGCTTGCGCCGCCTACGCCCAGGAGCCCGGCACGGCCGCCAAGGACGCAGTGCAGACCACCCTCAGCGCCGCCTTCAGCAAGATCGACAAGGCCGTCAAGGTGGGTGTGCTGCACCGCAACACCGGTGCCCACCAGAAGTCGCGTCTCAGCGCCGCCGTGAAGAAGGCCGTTGAGCCGGCCGTCAAGGCCTGAGCGCCCTAGGGTTCAGGCCTTGCGCTGAACCCAGCCCCATGGCATCGGCCGTCGCCCTCGAGAGCCTCGAGGTGCCCCTGATCGACAGCCACTGTCACATCGTCTTCCGCAACTTCGACGATGACCTGGAGGAGGTGGCCCAGCGCTGGCGCGATGCCGGCGTGGGACGCCTCCTTCACGCCTGTGTGGAGCCCTCCGCAATCCCGGCGCTCCGGGCCCTGGCGGCTCGCTTCCCGGAACTGCGCTATTCCGTCGGCGTCCATCCGCTCGACACCGAGCACTGGACCGGCACGACGCCGGCGGTGCTGCGCCAGGCGGCCCTCGACGACCCGCGGGTGCTGGCGGTGGGCGAGCTGGGCCTGGATCTGTTCCGCGACAAGAACCTCGACCAGCAGCTGGCCATGCTGCGGCCCCAGCTGGATCTGGCGGTGGAGCTGGATCTGCCGGTGATCATCCATTGCCGCGATGCGGCCGAACCGATGCTGGCGGAACTGCATCAGCGCGCTGAGCGGGGCGCCTGCCCCCGCGGCGTGATGCACTGCTGGAGCGGCACGCCTGAGGAGATGGCGGCCTTTCTGGACCTGGGGCTGTACATCAGCTTCAGCGGCAACGTCACCTTCCCCAAGGCCACGGACACCCATGCCTGTGCCCAGCAGGTGCCGGCGGATCGCTTCCTGGTGGAAACCGATTGCCCGTTTCTGGCGCCGGTGCCGCGGCGGGGCAAGCGCAACGAGCCGGCCTACGTGGCGGCGGTGGCCCAGCGGGTGGCGGACCTGCGCCAGGAGCCCCTTGAGCAGGTGGCCCGGCAGAGCACGGCCAATGCCTGCGCGCTGTTTGGGCCGCGACTTCACAGTGTATGATGATCTATTGGCCTGGCAACGAGTCTTGGTTTTTCCGTGCTTGTTGCAGCCCGAAAGCGCACACCGGGTTTCCGGTGCGCCTGCCCATGTCCATGGTGCTGTGTCTTTCCGGTACGCGTGTTGGTTGTCTGCGGGGTTGAAGCGAGCTGAATAGGCATGCCGGAGGGCCAGCCGTCCCCAGAGCGGGGCGGCTGGCCCTGTTGTCTGCGCTCGTTCCCCAGATTTGCCCACGCCACCAGGCCCGTCGTTCCCGTCCAACCCGTTCCTGCAGGTTCACCGCATGAGCAGCGCGATTCAGGTCGCCAAGACCGCCACTTACCTGCCCGATTTGGTGGAGGTACAGCGCGCGAGCTTCAAATGGTTTCTGGAGAAGGGGCTGATCGAGGAGCTGGAGAGCTTCTCGCCGATCACCGATTACACCGGCAAGCTTGAGCTGCACTTCATCGGCAGCGAGTACCGCCTGAAGCGCCCCCGCCACGATGTGGAAGAGGCCAAGCGTCGCGATGCGACCTTCGCCTCGCAGATGTATGTCACCTGCCGCCTGGTCAACAAGGAGACCGGCGAAATCAAGGAGCAGGAGGTGTTCATCGGGGAACTCCCCCTGATGACCGAGCGCGGCACGTTCATCATCAACGGCGCCGAGCGCGTGATCGTGAACCAGATCGTGCGCTCCCCCGGCGTCTACTTCAAGGACGAGCAGGACAAGAACGGCCGCAAGACCTTCAACGCCAGCCTGATCCCCAACCGGGGCGCCTGGCTGAAGTTTGAAACCGACAAGAACGACCTGCTGCACGTGCGGGTCGACAAGACCCGCAAGATCAACGCCCACGTGCTGATGCGGGCCATCGGCCTGTCGGACAACGACGTGCTCGACAAGCTGCGGCACCCGGAGTACTACCAGAAGTCGATCGAGGCGGCCAACGACGAAGGCATCGCCTCCGAAGACCAGGCCCTGCTGGAGCTCTACAAGAAGCTGCGGCCCGGTGAGCCCCCCTCGGTGAGCGGCGGCCAGACCCTGCTGCACAGCCGTTTCTTCGATCCCAAGCGCTACGACCTGGGCCGGGTCGGCCGCTACAAGATCAACAAGAAGCTGCGTCTGACCATCCCCGACGCCACCCGCACCCTCACCCCCGAGGACGTGCTGAGCACGATCGATTACCTGATCAACCTCGAGCTCGATGTGGGCGGCGCCACCCTCGATGACATCGACCACCTGGGCAACCGCCGCGTGCGCTCCGTGGGTGAGCTGCTGCAGAACCAGGTGCGCGTGGGCCTCAACCGGCTCGAGCGGATCATCAAGGAACGGATGACCGTCGGCGAGACCGAGAGCCTCACCCCGGCCCAGCTGGTGAACCCCAAGCCGCTGGTGGCGGCCATCAAGGAGTTCTTCGGCTCCAGCCAGCTGAGCCAGTTCATGGATCAGACCAACCCCCTGGCGGAGTTGACCCACAAGCGCCGCATCAGCGCCCTGGGCCCAGGGGGCCTCACCCGGGAGCGGGCTGGCTTCGCCGTGCGCGACATCCACCCCTCCCACTACGGCCGCATCTGCCCGATCGAAACGCCGGAAGGTCCGAACGCCGGTCTGATCGGTTCGCTGGCTACCCACGCTCGCGTCAACGAGTACGGCTTCATCGAGACCCCCTTCTGGAAGGTGGAGAACGGTGTGGTGCTCAAGCAGGGCGACCCGATCTATCTCTCCGCCGACCTCGAAGACGAGTGCCGCGTCGCCCCCGGTGATGTGGCCACCGACGCGGATGGCCGCATCAAGGCCGATCTGGTGCCGGTGCGCTACCGCCAGGACTTCGAGACCGTGCCGCCGGAGCAGGTGGATTACGTGCAGCTCTCACCGGTGCAGGTGATCTCCGTGGCCACCTCGCTGATCCCCTTCCTCGAGCACGACGACGCCAACCGCGCCCTGATGGGCTCCAACATGCAGCGCCAGGCGGTGCCGCTGTTGCGCCCCGAGCGTCCGTTGGTGGGCACCGGTCTGGAAACCCAGGTGGCCCGCGACTCGGGCATGGTGCCGATCACCACCGTCAACGGCACGGTGACCTACGTGGATGCCACCGCCATCGTGATCCGCGATGAGCAGGGCACCGAGCACACCCACTACCTGCAGAAGTACCAGCGCTCCAACCAGGACACCTGCCTCAACCACCGCCCGATCGTGAAGCTGGGCGACCCGGTGATCGCCGGTCAGGTGCTGGCCAACGGCTCCGCCTGCGAAGGCGGCGAGATCGCCCTGGGCCAGAACGTGTTGATCGCCTACATGCCCTGGGAGGGCTACAACTACGAGGACGCGATCCTGGTGAGCGAGCGCCTGGTGCGCGACGACCTCTACACCTCGGTGCACATCGAGAAGTACGAGATCGAAGCCCGTCAGACCAAGCTCGGCCCTGAGGAGATCACCCGCGAAATCCCGAACGTTGCCGAGGAGAGCCTGGGCAACCTCGACGAGATGGGCATCATCCGCATCGGTGCCTACGTGGAGAGCGGCGACATCCTGGTGGGCAAGGTGACCCCCAAGGGCGAATCCGACCAGCCCCCCGAGGAAAAGCTGCTGCGCGCGATCTTCGGTGAGAAGGCCCGCGATGTGCGCGACAACTCCCTGCGGGTGCCCAGCACCGAGCGGGGGCGCGTCGTCGACGTGCGGATCTACACCCGCGAACAGGGGGATGAACTGCCGCCGGGCGCCAACATGGTGGTGCGGGTCTATGTGGCGCAGCGCCGCAAGATCCAGGTGGGCGACAAGATGGCCGGCCGCCACGGCAACAAGGGCATCATCAGCCGCAT
>BJHC01000120.1 GCA_014191535.1 Cyanobium sp.
TGGGGCCAGTGGCACGGTGCGGGCCAGCTACAGCGTGAGTGCCGACTGCATCGGCAAGGCGGTCTATCCCGATGGTCAGAGCGCCGTGAGTTTCATCAGCCCCGACGGCAGCCGGTTCAGCTACACCATCACCCGTGCCCCGGGGGATCGGCGCACGTCGCTCTCCGGCTGGGAGATCCGCGTGGCGCCTTAACACCGGCTTCCCTTGCGGGGGCCAACGGCGAGGGGCACCCTGGGGCCGTTGGATGCCTGAAGACCCGGTGACCGACCCGCAACGGACCCTTGCCCAGCTGCGCCGCATCCGCGACTACGAGGCCTTCAAGGCCTTCTATCTGCAGCTGGACCCAGAGCTCACCAACAGCCCCGCCTTCCTGCAGGCTCTGATGGCGATCAACGGCTTCGACTGGCTCGAGGCCCTGCTGGAGGAAACCTTCGGCGAGGAGCTCGACAGCATCGATCAACCGCGCCACCGGCTGGTCAGCCACCACCTGCCGATGGCAGCCTGATCGCGCAACACGCCGGCGGGCCATGGCCTACAGCATCAACACCCACGACAGCTGGGGCGTGGTGAACGTGGGCAGCTTCACCACCCTGGAGCAGGCACGTGAGGCCTTCCGTGATCTGTGTGCCGACCCCTGGTACCGGCAGGACGGCACCGTGAAAGGGGCGGAACTGCTGGACACCTCCAATCCCTCCGCGCCGCAACGGCTGGACTGGTGTTCGTTTCAGTAGTGGCCTGAGTTTCATACCGCCTCGGCCCGCTGGGCCTCGCGGATCAGGCGCTGCACCCGCTCCAGCAGGGATTCATTGCTGAGGCGGTTGTTGAGGCGCTCCACCAGCAGGGGGAAGGCCAGGGGGCCGGGCCGGGCCGTGCGCTGCATCAACCACGTGCTGGACGCCATCCGTTCCAGGGCCAGCTGCAGCCGCGGGCGCTCCAGCTGCTCCTCCAACACCTCCCGCCGGGCCTGCTCCAGCAGCAGCGAATCAGGCTCATGCTTGTTGAACACATCGAACAGCAGGGCCGCACTGATTTGCAGCTGGCCGCCGGTTTTGTTCTGCCCCGGCATGCTCTGGGTGATCAGGCCGCTCACCTGGGCGATGGCGCGGAAGCGCCGCCGGCAGAGCTCCGAGAGGTTCACCGCCTGCTCCAGATCCCGTTCCAGATCCTCCACGGTCAGCAGTTCATCGCCGTGGAGCTCCAGCAGCTCCTCGAAGGGGTAGCCCTTGGGGGCCAACAGCTCAAAGCCGTAGTCGTTCACCGACACGGTGATCGTGCTGGCCCGGTGCCGCGCCAGGCGCCAGGCCCACAGGAAGCCGATGCCCTCATGCACAAACCGCCCTTCGAAGGGGAACACGAACAGGTGGCTGCCCTCGCGGCTGCGGCAGAGCTCCAGCAGGATTTCGTCGTTGCGGGGCAGGCTGGAGAGGTCGTTTTGGCGTTGGAGTAGCGGCTCCAGGGCCCGCAGCTCCGGGGTGTCCAGCTCCGTTTCCCCCGCCAGGGCCCGGGCACAGCGGTCCACCTCCTGGCGCAGGTGGCCGCTGAGCAGATCCGAGAGGGCCATCTGGCCACCGGCCCAGGCGGGCACCGTGGAGCTCTTGCGGGTGGTGGCCTTCACCTGGGCGGTCATCTCCCGCAGCCGCACGAATTCCAGTTGGCGGCCGGCGAAGAAGAACACATCGCCGGGCTTGAGCCGGCCGATGAACGCCTCCTCCACATGGCCAATCACCGCTCCGCGCACAAAGCGCACGGTCACCGAGCGGTCGGCCGTGATCGTGCCGATGTTGAAGCGGTGCAGCCGGGCGATGGCCTTGTCGACCACCCGGTAGCGATCCCCCTGCCACTCCAACTTGCGGTAGCGCGGATAGGCCCCCAGGCAGCGGCCCCCGTGCTCGAGCACCTCCAGGCACCACTGCCACTGGCTGTCCGTGAGCTGCTGGAAACTCCAGCAGCGGCGCACCGTGGCCAGCTCCTGCTCGGGCTCGAAGCCGGGGCCGCAGGCCAGGGTGGTGAGGTGCTGCAACAGCACATCCAGTGGCAGCTGGGGCGGGCGGCGGTGCTCCACCAGCCCCTGCTCCAGCCCGCGGCGCATGGCACTCACCTCCAGCAGCTCCAGGGCATTGGTGGGCATGAACAGCACCTGGGAGGTGCCCCCGGGGCAGTGGGCGCTGCGGCCGGCCCGCTGAAGCAACCGCGCCAGGTTCTTGGCGCTGCCGATCTGCACCACCCGCTCCACCGGCTGAAAATCCACCCCCAGGTCGAGGGAGCTGGTGCACACCACCCAGCGCAGATCGCCGTTCTTCACCCGCGCTTCGATCGCCTCGCGCTCGCTGCGGTCGATGGCGCTGTGGTGCAGGGCCAGGGCGTCTTCCATCTCCGGGCAGGCGAAGCGCAGGCACTGGTGCCAGCGCTCCGCCTGGTTGCGGGTGTTGGTGAACAGCAGGGTGCTCACCGCCGGATCCAGGCCCGCCACCAGCTGCTCGTACATGCGCAGCCCCAGGTGGCCGCCCCAGGGGAAGCCATCGATGCTCTCCGGCAGCAGGCTGCGGATCGCCGTGCTGCGCTGCAGCTGGGCGGTGACCATCCGCGGCGGTGTGCCCACGCCGAGGGCCGCCTCGGCCGCCTGCTCCAGGTTGCCGATGGTGGCGCTGATCGCCCAGGTGCGCAGGCCGGGCCGCAGCCGCCGCAGCCAGCTCAGGCACAACTCGCATTGGGTGCCGCGCTTGCTGCCCATCAGCTCGTGCCACTCATCCAGCACCACCGCCTGCAGCTCGCCGAACAGGGCCTCGGCCTTGGCGTTGGCCAGCAGCACGCTCAGGGATTCCGGCGTGGTGATCAGGATCTGCGGGGGGGTGCGCAGCTGTTTGCTGCGCTCATGGCTGCTGGTGTCGCCATTGCGGATGGCCACCCGCAGCGGCCAGCCCATGGCCTGGATCGGTTGTTCAATCGCCAGGGCCAGATCGCGGCTGAGGGCCCGCAGCGGCGTGATCACCAGCAGTTGCAGGCCTTGGCTGCCAGGCCCCTGCAGCATCTCCGCCACCGGCCCCAGCACCGCCGCATAGGTTTTGCCCGAGCCGGTGGGCACCTGCAGCAGGCCGCTCTGGCCCTCGAGGTACGCCTTCCAGCACTGGCGCTGGAAGGCCATTGGCGTCCAACCCTGGAGGGCGAACCAGGCTTCAATCGGCTCCAGGGCCGCAGCCGTGCGCGGCCGGCCGGAGCGGCTCATGGCGATCCCTCCAGCAGGGCCAGGGCGCTGGCGAGGCTGTCCGCCTCCGTGGCCGGTTTGTCCTGGCGCCAGCGGCTGATGCGCGGAAAGCGCACGGCGATGCCGCACTTATGGCGGTTGGAGCGCTGCAGCCCTTCGAAGGCCAGTTCGAACACCTGCAGCGGCTCCACCGCCCGCACCGGCCCGAACCGCTCCGTGGTGTGGGCGCGGATCCAGCGGTCGAGCTCGCGGATCTCGCCATCGTCGAGGCCGGAGTAGGCCTTGGCGAAGGTCACCAACGCTCCTTCGCCGTTCCAGAGGCCAAAGCTGTAGTCGGTGTAGAGGTTGGCGCGGCGCCCGCTCCCGGCCTGGGCGTAGAGCAGCACGGCATCGAGCCGGAGGGGCTCCAGCTTGTGCTTCCACCAGTGGCCCCGTTTGCGGCCCACCAGGTAGGGGGAGTTGCGCTGTTTGAGCATCAGGCCTTCAGCGCGCCGTTCGCGGGCCCCCTGCCGCAGCGGCTCCAACTGATCCCAGTGGCTGAGGGGCTCGGGCTCCGGCAGGCGCCAGCGCGGCACCAGCGTCTCCGGAGCCTCGCTGAGCCAGAGGGCCCGCAACTGCTCCAACCGCCGGCGCCGTTCCTCCAGGGGCTGGGGCCTGAGGTCGACGCCGCCCTGCTCCAGCAGGTCGTAGGCGATGAAGCAGGCCGGGCATTGGCGCTGCAGCGTGGTGCTGGGGGCCTTGCGACCCAACCGCCGTTGCAGGCTGGCGAAGGGTTCCGGCGCCTCCGCCTGGGGCTGCCACACGATCACCTCCCCATCGAGCACGGTGCCCTGGGGCAGGCTCTCGGCGAGGGTGATCAGCTCTGGAAAAGCGTCGTTGATCAGCTCTTCACCACGGCTCCACAGGCTGCAGCCGCTGCTGCGGTGGATCAGCTGGCCGCGGATCCCATCCCACTTCCATTCCAGCTGCCATTGCTGGGGCTCCGTGCTGCGCAGCAGCTCTGGATCCAGGGGGCTGGCCAGGAAGAAGGGGTAGGGGCGGGCGGCCAACGACTCCTGGTGGTCGCCCGGTGCCAGCAGTTGGCTGAAAGCGGCGGCGCTGGGTTCAAAGCCCCCCATCAGCCGATGGGCCAGTACCGCCTCCTCCAGGCCCGCACTCCGGGCCACGGCCCGTGTCACCAGGCCGGTGGACACCCCCACCCGGAAGCCGCCGCTGAGCAGTTTGTTCACCAGCAGCAGTTGTTCCGGTGGCAACGTCGCCCAGCAGGCGCGCACCGCCTCCGCCTGGTCTTGCCCCTCCAGGGCCGCTAGCTGCGGCAGCCGCTGTTCCATCCAGGCGTGCAGTGGAATCTCGAGGATCGAGTTCGGGTCCTCGGAGCCGCGGGGCGATGCTGCTGGCCCCACCTGGCCCCAGAGCAGGGCCACGGTTTCCGCGGAATCCCCCACCTGGCTGTGGCAGGCCTCGAACAACCAGTCCGGCAGGTCTGAGCCCTCCAGGCAGATCTCCCGCAGGCGTCGACCGGTGATCAGTCGCCGACGCCGCTTGCCCAGCAGCAGGGCCAGGGCCCAGGCCGCATCCTCGGGCGGAGCGCTGCGGAAATAGCGCTCCAGGGCCGCCAGCTTGGCCCCCGTGCGGGTGGTGCCATCCAGCTCCTGAAACAGCGTGGTGAAGGCCCTCATGGATTGGCCAGCTCAGGGGTCTCCCCCTCAAACCGCTCCCCCTCAAACCGTTCAGCCTCGAAGGCGCCCTCCAGTGGTTCGGCGGTGATGCCCTCCACCTCCCGCAGGTAGCGGGCCAGCACGTTGCTCTGGCCGTGGGTCACGTACACCTGGCGGGCGCCGCTGTCGCGCACGCTGCGCAGC
>BJHC01000121.1 GCA_014191535.1 Cyanobium sp.
CCCGGCGACCGCTGCCTGGTGGGCCGCTCGCCCCACCCGGCCGTGATGGTGCTGCTGGAGCAGAGCCCCTCCTATTACCGCAGCCTCAGCCGCAAGCTGCACTGGGCCGGCAGCCTCACCGCCGCCGAGCCCTCCCCCAACTGACCCCCCTCCCCCACCCGATGGCCCTGGAGATCGAACGCCGTTTCCTGGTGTGCGGGGAGGCCTGGCGGCCCCTGGTGCGCTGGACCCGCGCCCTGCAGCAGGGCTACCTGGCGGGATCCGCCGATGGGCTCACCCTGCGGGTGCGCAGCGATGGCGGCGAGGGCGCCTGGCTGACCCTCAAATATCCGGCCGCCGGCATCGCCCGTCAGGAGTTTGAGTACGCCATCCCGCCGGCCGATGCCGAGGCGTTGCTTGAGCGCAGCGGCTCCCGCCTCTGCAAAGCCCGCCATGGCCTGGCCCTCCCCGATGGCGACTGGGTGCTGGATGTGTTCAGCGGCGACAACGCTCCTCTGGTGATCGCCGAGGTGGAGCTGGAGCAGGCCGATCAGGCCATCTCCATTCCGGCCTGGTGCAGCCAGGAGATCACGGGCCTGGGGCAGTTCAGCAACGCCGCTTTGGCCCAGCGTCCCTTCGCGAGCTGGGCGCCCGTTGAGCAGCAGCCCTGGCTGGAGGCCCTGCAGCTCAGCGCTGGGGCTGGTCCTGGGGCAGGTTGCAGCAGTTGAAGCCGTCGCGGCAGATCTTGCCGTGGTCCATGGCCCAGTTCAGCAGCGCCACGCGGTTCTTGGCCCCCGTCTTGGTGAACACATTGCTCACGTGGTTGTCCACCGTGCGCTTGCTGATCATCAGCCGTTCGCCGATCTCCTGATTGGTGAGCCCCTGGGCCACCAATTCGATGATTTCCAGTTCCCGCTCCGAGAGCTCCATGCGCTGATGGCTGAGGTCTCCCAGCTCGGACATCACTGCCTCTAGGCCTTATCGCGCACTGTAGGCAGGGTGTTGGCCCCTGGTTGATGATGGGCCGATCCGACACGGGCGTTTTGCGGCTGCAGCAGGCACTGGAGGTGGGCTCCTTCGCCATCACCGCCGAGGTGATGCCCCCCCGGGGTGCCGATGTGAGCCGCACCCTCGCCCATGCCCGGCTGCTCAAGGGCCTGGTGCACGCCGTCAATGTCACCGATGGCAGCCGCGCCGTGATGCGCATGAGCAGCCTGGCGGTGTGCAAGTTGCTGCTGGAGGCCGGCATTGAACCGGTGTGGCAGTTGGCCTGCCGTGACCGCAACCGCATTGGCCTGCAGGCGGAGCTGCTGGGGGCCCATGCCCTGGGGATCCGCAACCTGCTCTGCCTCACCGGTGACCCGGTGCGGGCGGGGGATCAGCCCGAGGTGCGCCCGGTGAATGAGCTGGAATCCGTGCGCCTGCTGCAGCAGGTGAGCGCCTTCAACCAGGGGCTCGATCCCGTGGCCGGGCTGTTGCCCGATGGCCCCACCAACCTGTTCGCCGGCGCCGCCGCCGATCCCCAGAGCCCCAGCTGGAGCGGCCTCAAGAGCCGCATCACCCGCAAGCGCGAGGCCGGAGCTCGCTTCCTGCAGACCCAGATGGTGATGGACGGCGATTGCCTCCAACGCTTCGTTGAGGAGATCGCCGCCCCCCTCGGGTTGCCGGTGCTGGCGGGGGTGTTTTTGCTGAAGTCAGCCAAGAACGCCGCCTTCATCAACCGCATGGTGCCGGGGGCCAACATCCCCCAGGCGGTGATCGATCGCCTCGCGGCCGCCGCTGATCCCGCCGACGAAGGCATCACCATCGCCGCCGAGCAGGTGGCCCGCTATGCCGCCGTGGCCCAGGGGGTGCACCTGATGGCCGTGAAGGCCGAGGAGCGCATCCCCCTGATCCTGGAGCGGGCGGGGATCAGCTCGCGTTGCTGATCGCCAGGTCGGTGCCCAGCAGTTCGGCCAGGGCCTTCTGCTGCGGGGATGGGGCGATGTGGTCCTGGCGGCGCACGTCGGTGATCAGCCAGTCGAGCGCCGCTTCCTGCAGGTCGAAGTGGTCGCCGTTGCGGTCAACGCAGTAGCGGCCGAACACCAGCTTCTCCACCAGGCGCACACCGGGTCCGATGCGGGAGTAGTCGAAGATGATCGAGTTATCGATCGTGGCGCCCTCGCAGATGTGGCAGCTGGGGCCAATCATCGCCGGGCCAATGATCGTGGCGCCGTCCTCGATGCGGGTCATGCCGCCCACATAGATCGGCCCTTCCACGTTGATCTTGTCCCAGTTGGCGGCCACATTGAGGCCCGCAAAGATGCCGGGCCGCACTTCCTTGCCGGGGATCTGCACCTGCCGCACGTGACCCTGCAGCACGCTGCGGATGGCCTGCCAGTAATCGGGCACCTTGCCGATGTCCACCCATTCGAATTCCATCGGCAGGGCGTAGAAGGCGGCGCCGTCCTCCACCAGTCGGGGGAACAGATCGGAGCCGATGTCGAAGGGCACGCCGGCCGGCACGTAGTCGAGCACCTCGGGCTCGAAGATGTAGATGCCGGTGTTGATCATGTCGCTGGCGGCCTCGTCCACCGCCGGCTTCTCCTGGAAGGAGAGCACGCGGCCCTCGTCGTCGGTCACGACGACGCCGTAGCTGCTCACCTGCTCGCGGGGGACCCGCTTGGTGATCAGGCTGGCCATGGCCCCCTTGGCCTTGTGGCGTCGCACCGCTTCGCTGAGGTCGAGATCAATCAGCGCGTCACCGCAGAGCACCACGAAGGTGTCGTCAAAGAAGCGCTGGAAGGTCTGGATCTTCTTGAGGCCACCGGCGGAACCCATGGCATCGCCAATCAGTTCGCCGTCTTCGATGCGCCCTTCAAAGCTGTAGGCGATCTCCACGCCGAAGCGTTGGCCATCGCGGAAGTAGTTCTCAATTTCCTCCGCCAGGTGGGACACATTCACCATGATTTCGGTGAATCCGTGCTCCCTGAGCAACTCCAACAGAAACTCCATCACGGGTTTCTGAAGGATGGGGATCATCGGTTTGGGGATGGTGTGGGTGATCGGTCGCACCCGCGTCCCCTTCCCGGCCGCCAGGATCATCGCCTTCATCGGCGCTGTCTGCTTTCGGTGAGTGGGGCCACCCTAGGCAATGGCTTCAGGCGGCAACCGCCTCCCGAGACGGCCCCCGAGCTGACCCCAGCTCCGCGGGCAGCGGCAGTTGCACGCTCTCCTGTTCGATCAGCAGCCGCTTGAGTTGGAGCGGGCCGAACAGCCCCCCCTGTTGCTCCAGCTCCACCTTGCCCTGGGAACAGAGGAACAGCAGGGCCCAGAACACCCCCACCCGGTCGCAGTCCAGGTCGGCGGGGGCTGTGGCGGCCCAGCACTCCACCAGGGCGTCAAAGGGCATCCACTCCAGGGCCTCCGGGCGCTGCAGCAGGAACTGGCTGAGGGCGGCGGTGGTTTCGGGGAGCTTCTCGCGGTGGGCCAGGGCCGCCACCTGCTCGATCACGGCCCGGTCGCTGAAGCGCTTGCTGCGCTGGCGCTGGCGAACCTTGCCCTCCTCCTGCTCCAGGCGCTCGGCGATGTCCTCCAGCTGGCGGATCAGCTCCCCCAGGGTCACCGGCCGCTGCAGCGGCGGAGGGGCCACGGGCCGCCGCAGCAGATGGCGTTCTGGCCGTCGCGGCAGTTCCACACCAGGGCTGATCAACCAGCCCTGACCCTCGGCATCGAAGTCGTAGCTGAAGTCCTCCTCCAGGGCCGGCTCCGGCGGGAAGGTCTGGGCCTCCAGCACCTCGGCCTTGAGGCTCACCAGCATCGAGGCGGCCAGGAAGGCTTCGCTGGTTTCGGCCAGGTCCTGCTCGTAGCTGCCGCCATGGCCCATGGCCGCCACCAGGCGGGGCACCTCAATGCGTTGGCGCAGCTGGTCGAGGAAGCCGTCCACGACGGCGATCACATCCACGTCCCAAGGGTCGAGCTCGCCCCGCTCGGCCGCGTCCTGCAGCAGCCGGATGGCCAATCTGGCGCCAGCTGTGGCCAAGGATCAGCCTGGACTACGGCCCAAGGTACCGGCTTTTACGCCGCTTCGCTCTGGGCGGAGCTCTGTCCGGCGGCCGGCAGCAGCGACAGCTGGGCATCCACGGTGGCGCGGTAGCGCTCCACGTCCTGCTCCAGCTCGCGGATGCGCACCTGCTGGGCCTCCAGTTCGCCGGGGTTGATCTGGCTTTCCACCCGCTTCACCACGCCGGTCCACACCGCGAACACCCAAGCGGCGGTGGCGCCGATGCCCCCCACCAGCAGCAGCAGGGCCGCCAGGGGCATGGAGGTGCTCAGACCCGGCAGAAATCGCACCGTGGTGGTGGCGGTGTTCTCCAGGGTGAACATCACCATCGCCAGGCCGAAACTGAAGATCAGCAGGAAATTCAGCTGCTTCATCGGATGGGGAGCGGCGGTTTTTCGGTGCCTGAGGCTACGCAGATCGCCCCGATCGTGCACGCCGATCACGCCCTCAGCAGAGCTTCGTTACCCGAGCCCTGGAGCCCGCAGCGGCGCCTGGCGAATCAGTGCGGCGGAGCCGGTGGGGGCATTGAGGGCCTGCACCGCTCGGCTGTCGAGCCCCACCAGCTGCTCCATCGATGCCCGGTAGGTGTCGGTCATCAGCCGTGGGTACAGGCCGATGCCGATGATCGGCACCAGCAGGCAGCCGATGATGTAGATCTCGCGCGGTTCGGCATCCACCAGGTGGGTGTGGGCCACCAGCTCCGCCTTCTCCTTGCCGTAGAAGATCTCCCGCAGCATCGAGAGCAGGTAGATCGGCGTGAGGATCACGCCGATGGCGGCCAGGCCGGTGATCACCACGCGGAACGGCAGGGTGTAGGCCTCATCGGTGGCGAAGCCCACGAACACCATCAGCTCGCTCACGAAGCCGCTCATGCCCGGCAGGGCCAGGGAGGCCAGGGAGCAGACGGTCCAGAGGGCGAACATCTTGCGCATCTTCTGGCCCACGCCGCCCATCTCATCGAGCTGCAGGGTGTGGGTGCGGTCGTAGGTGGCGCCCACCAGGAAGAACAGGGAGGCGCCGATCAGGCC
>BJHC01000122.1 GCA_014191535.1 Cyanobium sp.
CTGGTACTTACCGGCACGGTCCTTGTAGGTGGTTTCGCAGGGATCACCCTCGAAGAACAGCAGCTGGCAGATGCCCTCGTTGGCATAGATGCGGCAATCGGCCCCTGAGGAGTTGCTGAATTCCAGGGTGAGGTGCCCCTCCCAGCTGGCCTCAGCCGGGGTGGTGTTCACGATGATCCCGAGGCGCGCGTAGGTGCTCTTGCCCAGGCAGATCACCGTGATGTTGGAGGGAACGCGCATCTTCTCCAGCGCCACGCCCAGCCCGTAGGAATGGGCAGGGAGGATGAAGTAGGCGCCGTCCTCGTCCTCATGCAGGGGGGCCGGCTCCAGGTTGGCGGGGTTGAACCGCTTCGGGTTCATCACCGTGCCAGGCACGTGCTTGAAGATCAGGAATTCCTGCGGGGAAAGGCGCAGGTCGTAGCCATAGGAAGAGCAGCCGAAGCTCAACACCGGCTGGGCCGCGTTGTCGGGATCGAGGTGGCGCACCAGCCGGGGCTGGAAGGGCTCGAGCATGCCGGAGGCGGCTTGCTCATTGATCCAACGGTCGTTCTTGAGCATCAGAAACCTCGGCGCAGCTGGGTGACCTGATCGGCCATGGCCAGCAGGGCCGCCGGCATGGAGGGTCCCGTCAGGATCACATCCAGATGGGTCGGGCGTTGCTCCAGGGCCGCCATCACCTCCTCCTCCGGCAGATACCCCAGCTGCACCGCCAGGCCCAGTTCATCAAGCACCAGCTGGTCGAGCTGGCCGGTCAGCAGCTGCTCACGGGTGTACTCCCACACCTCCACCACCGCGGCGCGGTTGGCGTCCGCCAGCGCTCCGGATCCCATCGGCTCAGCCAGGCAACCGGCCACGGCGGGGCGCAGCCACTGCAGGCGGCCGCACAGCCAGACGCTGCGCTCCAGCCCTTGGTCGACCCCACCTTTGAGGAATTGACTGATCAACACGCGGCTGCCCAGGCCGGCACTGCGCAGGGCCTGGCTGAACACACCACTGAAGCTGCCGCGGAACGGGGCCGTGTGCACCTGCAGCAACCCCTCCTGCTGCGCCACCAGCCGCAGGCTGCGCTGACCCGGTGCCGAATGGGCCGGCGGCAGCGGCCGCAGGTGATTGCGATGCATGGCCGCCACCCCGGCCTTGGCAAGCGGCTGCCCCACAGGGAACGACTGACTCAGGGGCACCGCCTTGCTCACCGTCATTCGTTGGCCAGGCCGGCACTCAGGATCCTGAATGTAGCGGCGTTGGCCCGTCCGACAAGCATCAGCCACTACCTGTAGTGCAAACACCCGTACCATCGCCTGCATCCACCGTTGCGCCCGCGTCGCCGCTGATGTCACCCTCCCGCCGCGACGGCCGCAGCGCCGATCACCTGCGCCCCACCCGGTTCAGCTGGGACCCCATGGGCTTTGCCCTCAGCTCGGTGACGGTGAACACCGGACGCACCGCCGTGATCTGCAGCGTCTGCCTGGAGGAGGGGGTGCCCAAATGGCGCCAGGGCTCGGGCCGTGGCTGGCTCAGTGCCGATTACCGCCTGCTGCCCGCCAGCACCCCGAGCCGCCAGCCCCGCGAACTGCTCAAGCTCTCCGGCCGCACCCAGGAGATCCAACGGCTGATCGCCCGCAGCCTGCGGGCCTGCCTGGATCTGGAGCAGCTGGGGGAACGCAGCCTGCAGATCGACTGCGACGTGCTCCAGGCCGATGCCGGCACCCGCACCGCCGCCATCACCGGCAGCTGGGTGGCCCTGGCCCTCGGTCTGCGGCGCCTGGAGCGCCAAGGGGTGCTGAACAGTTCACCGCTGCGGCAGCAGGTGGCGGCCGTCTCGGTGGGGCTGGTGGACGGCCTGGCACTGCTGGATCTCGACTACAGCGAAGACAGCCGTGCCGAGGTGGACCTCAACGTGGTGATGGATGGCAACGCCCAGCTGCTGGAGATCCAGGGCACGGCCGAAGGGGCCCCGTTCTCCAGGGCCCAGCTGGGGGAGCTGCTGGATCTGGCGGAGCTGGGACTGCAGCAGCTGCAGCAGAGCCAGCGCCAAGCCCTGGAAGAAGCCCCGAATTAGTGTCAACGAATACAAGGCCCCCGGGGACTGATCCGTAGGGTCCGGCCACCCTTGCACCGCCGTCATGGTCGGCGCCACGCGCGGCTTCACCCGCTACTCCGCCAGCCCCACCGGCGGCGCTGGCCTGGCCACGGCCGGAGCGGGACAGCTCTCCGCCAGCCCCACCCTGCTGGATGTGATCCGCGGGCTCAGTGGCAGCACCATGGAAACCGTGGAGCGCGGCAAAACGATCTTCTTTCCGGGCGACCCGGCCGAGAAGGTCTATCTGTTGCGGCGCGGCGCCGTGCGGTTGTCTCGGGTTTACGAATCCGGGGAAGAAATCACCGTGGCGCTGCTGCGGGAAAACAGCCTGTTCGGGGTGTTGTCGCTGCTCACCGGCCAGCGCAGCGATCGCTTCTATCACGCGATTGCCTTCACCCGGGTGGAGATGGTGACGGCGCCGGCGGCCTCGGTGCGCAAGGCCATCGAGCAGGACGCCAGCGTGGGCCTGCTGATGCTGCAGGGCCTCTCCTCGCGCATCCTGCAGACCGAAACCATGATCGAAACCCTCACCCACCGCGACATGAGTTCGCGGCTGGTGAGCTTCCTGCTGGTGCTCTGCCGGGATTTCGGTGTGCCCAGCAATGAAGGCATCACGATCGATCTGCGCCTCTCGCACCAGGCCATCGCCGAAGCCATCGGCTCCACCCGCGTCACCATCACCCGCCTGCTGGGCGACCTGCGCAACGCCGGCCTGGTGCAGATCGATCGCAAGAAGATCACCGTGTTCGATCCGCTGGCCCTGGCCAAACGGTTCAGCTGAGCCAACCCTGTTCAGCGCCCCGGGGATGGCTTCTGAGCGAAGGGGCGCCGATACTGGCCGTCGTTGCCTCACGCTGTGTCCGGCTGGCTGCTGATCCTGGCGTTGCTGCTGCTCGGCGGGGTGCTGTCCACGCTGGGGGACCGGCTTGGCTCCAAGGTGGGCAAAGCCCGGCTGAGCCTGTTGGGCATGCGGCCGCGGCGCACGGCGGTGCTGATCACCGTGCTCACCGGCAGCCTGATCAGCGGCATCTCGCTGGGGCTGATGCTGCTGGTGAGCGATCGGCTGCGCACCGGCCTGTTTGAGCTCGATCAGATCGAGCGGCGGCTGAAGGACAGCCGCGAAGCCCTGACCCGCAGCCAGGTGCTGCTGGAGAGCAGCCGCGGCGCCGTGCGCACCGCCGAGCAGGGCCGCCTGCAGGCGCGCACGCAGCTCACGCGCGTGGAAGCTCAGGCCCGCCGCTTGCGGGGAGAACTGGCCCCGCTGATGCAACAGCGCCGGCAGCTGGAGCTGGAACGCGACCGCCTCAACGGCGACATCAACGCCAAGGATGCCGATCTACGCCGCAACCAGAACGAACTGGCGCGGCTGAACACCCGCATCGCCGCCGGCTCCAAGGAACTGCAAACCCTGGAGACCAACCTGATCGCCCTGCGGCGCGGGGATGTGGTGATCAGTGCCGGCCAACCCCTGGAGATCGCCAGGGTGCGCATCGACAACAGCAACCAGGCCAAGCCGGTGATCGAGGCCCTGTTGCGCCAGGCCAACACCAACGTCTTCCAATTGGTGCTGCCGGGGCAGCCCCCCAATCGCCAGATCCTGCTGGTGCCGCGCAGCGACATCAACCGGCTTGAGCAGGTGCTGCGCCGCCGCGGCGAATGGGTGGTAAGCGTGATCTCCGTGGCCAATGTGCTCAAGGGGGAACGCCAGGTGGTGGCCTTCCCGGATGTGCGCCCCAACAAGCGGGTGGTGAAGGCCGGCGACGTGCTCGCCAGCACGGCGTTGGAGGCGGATGAAACCAGCCCCGAGCAGGTGCGCAGCCGTCTGAATCTGCTGCTCGCCGCCGCCTTCAACCGGGTGAAGCAGCAGGGCAGCCTCACCAGCGGCCTGCAATTCGATCCCGCCGCCCTCAACCAGCTGGGCGCCAGCCTCAGCAACCGCCCCCCAGGCCAGGCGGTGCAACTGGAGGTGATCGCCCGGCAGAGCAGTGATCTGGCGGAGCCGGTGGCGGTGGAACTCCGCATCCGCCGTTGAGCGGATGGGTGGCCATCGACCCCGGTCGCAGCAAATGCGGCCTGGTGCTCAGCGATCACAACGGCCTGGAGCTGCTGGCGGCGGGGGTCCTACCGGCGCCGGCCTGCCGAACTCAGATCCACACCTGGGCCGCCGCGCAGCAGTGCCACACGGTGCTGCTCGGCAACGGCACCGGCAGCGCCCCCTGGCGGCAGTGGTTGGAGCAGCTCCCCCTGAAGCTCCTCGTGGTGCCCGAAGCGGGCACCACCCTGGCGGCGCGCCGGCGCTACTGGCAGCTGGAGCCGCCCCGCGGCTGGAGGCGCCTGCTGCCGGAGGGTCTGCGGCTTCCCCCCAGGGATGTGGATGACGTGGTGGCGCAGCTGCTGCTGGAGCGGCATCTGCAACGGCCCCTGCAGCGCAGCCACTGCCGCTGGCTCTCTGGGGCCGACGCCGCGGCCTAAAACTTGGCGCGCACGGTGAAGGCGTAATCGCCCCCCGGCTCGAGCTGGTAGTCAGCCTTGAGCAGAAAGCGCAGCAGGGCGTCCTGAATCAGGGCCCGCCCCAGGGAGGGTTCCACCACCAGTTCGCCGCGGTCGAAGAACCAGCTGAAGGTCCACTGGAAGCCACCGGCACTCACTTCCCCCTCCAGCAGCCGTTGGCTGAAGCTCTGGTGCAGCACGCGCAGCTGCGCCGTGGTGGCGGGGAGACGACTCACAACCCGGGGGGCTCCGGCACAGCAGCGGACTCCATCAGCTTGGCCGTCGTGGGCGCGATGAATCCGTTCAGGCGATTGCCGGCGCGCTCCAGGCCGAGGCGCTGCAGCAAGGCCACCCCCTCCAGCAC
>BJHC01000123.1 GCA_014191535.1 Cyanobium sp.
CCCAGCAGCACGGCCGTGCCGGCGCACATCGGGCAGGGGGAGAGGGTGGTCACCAGGGTGAGCTCCCGCCAGTCGCGGCGGCGGCCGGCGTTGCGGATGCACTGCGTTTCGCCGTGGCTGGTGGGGTCGCCGCTCTGCACCCGCTGGTTGTGGCCGCGGGCCACCACGGTGCCGTCCTCCCGGGCCAGCACCGCCCCAACCGGGATGCCGCCCTCGCTCCAGCTCAACTCCGCCTCGGCGCGGGCCAGCTGCATCAGCTGTTCCATGGTGCTGCGGTTCATGGCCGTTCCGGGCGGCTCCGGCGATGGGTGCCTTCAGGATGGCCCCATCCCTGCCCCTGCGCCGACGCCGTGATCGACCCCGACGGCCGCCTCGTGACGGAGCCCGCCGCCCCGCCGCCGGGGGTGATCCTGTTGGCCCACGGGGCCGGCGCGCCGATGGACAGCCCGTTCATGGCGGCCATGGCCGAGGGGCTGGCCGCCTGCGGCTGGCGGGTGGTGCGCTTCGAGTTTCCCTACATGGCCCGCAGCCGCCTCAGCGGCCGCCGCAGTGCTCCGGATCGGCTGCCCACCCTGGAGCAGGCCTTCCGTGAGCAGGTGCTGCGGGAGGCCGCTGGCCCCTCCGCCGGCTTGCCCCTGGCCATCGGTGGCAAGTCGATGGGGGGGCGCGTGGCCAGCCTGGTGGCCGATGGCCTGGCGGACGAGGTGGACCTGCGCGCCTGCCTCTGCCTCGGCTACCCCTTCCATCCCCCCGGCAAGCCGGAGGTGCTGCGCACCGAGCACCTGCAGCAGCTGCGCACCCCCACCTTGATCCTGCAGGGGGAGCGCGACAGCTTCGGTCGCCGTGGGGAGGCGGATGGCTACCCCCTCTCCGCGGCCATCCGCCTGGAGTGGATCCCCAGCGGCGACCACAGTTTCAAACCCACCCGCAGCTCTGGCCTCACGGAGGCGGACAACTGGCGCAGCGCCGCCGTTGCCGCAGATGCGTTCCTGCGCCCCCAGCTGTTGCCCTAGGGCAGTTGCTCCGGATGGCGGTGCTGCAGCTCCGCCTGGTGCGCCAGCTCCTGGGCCTGCCACAGCCCCGGCACCGTGCGGCAGTGATGGCTGCCGTCGCACACCCGGTAGAGGTCACCGCCGATGGCCTCGATCGTGGAACCCCGGGGCGTGCTCGCCACCAGCTCCGCGTTCTGGGGGTGGGTGTTCTCGAACTGCATCGGCCGCCGTGGTTCTTGCCCTTCGGTCATGGCATAGCCACGATCGGCGCCGCCAGCAGCCGCAAACACTCAAATCTCGCCAAATCGGCGCCGCGGAGCAATGAGCATGAACGCCGATTGCTCGCCCCCGCCGCCGGGGAGATGCTGTTGGCATCGAATTCGGAGCCGTTCCATGGACGACACTCCACCCCGCCAGCAGCCAGGAGCGAGCTGACTGAAGGCCCCTGCTCCAACAGTCTTCCGAAACTGTGGGCGGCTCGTCCGGTGCGACAACAACGGTGCGTCAAACCGGTCGACACTCCATCTGCACCGCCCTAGGTGCCCCCGTGAGTCAACCCCGCCCGACACCTGGATCCCTGGCCCCAGGTGCCTCCCTCAGCAGCTCCGACCCAGCCAGAATCACCTCAACCCCCGGGCACTCCCCGGGGGTTTCTGCTGTGCAGCCCTTGCGCGATCCCAAGAACCACCCCCTGAAAGCCCCCCTGGAGGATGGGGACTGGCCGGTGGACCCCGGCCGGCCTTGGGCCTTGCGGCTGCTGGCCCTGCTGGGGGCGTTCTCGTTTGTGATGCTCGGCCTGAGCAGCCTGTTGCCGCTGCTGCAGCCAACGCCCAATGATCCGCAGCGTCAGCCGCAGCCCCTGCCGGGGCAGCCCCAGGGCAGGGCCTGAGTGCTCAGGCGGGGAACAGTTCCCCCTGGATCAGGGTGTTCCATTGCGGCGCCGTGCGGCGGCGCAGGCCACGGTTGCCGCCGCTGCGCTTGCGCGGTGGGGCCGCACCCTCAGGGGCGGGCGCGTTGGTGATCGCCGGCATGGCCAGGGGCCAGCCCAGATCGACGGCGCGGAACACGGCGTAGGGGGAGGCGACAGCCATGGGATCGCAAGCAGTACGACTGTACTAGCCGCTTTTTTCGGGGCTGTCAATACAGATGTATTGGTGTGCGCTGGTCTTTGCCCGCCCCGGGTCGCCACACTGCCCCTTGTGCCGCCTCGGTTCCGTGCTGCCCGCGTTCCTGCCGTCGCTGTTGCTGCTCACCCTGCCGGGCCAAGGCGGCCCCAGTGCCGCCTTGCTGGCGCCCCCGGCCCAGTTCGCCCTGGAGTTCCGCCGGGTCGATGGGCGCCATGCCAGTGGTGACCAGCTCTGGTGGCTGGAGCTGCGCCGCAATGGCAGCGCCGTGGCCCGCTGGCCCGCCGCCAGTGGGGTGGTGGGCCGGCAACGGGCGGATCGTCGCTGGTCGCCCGGCAATGGGGCGCCCCTGCCGCCAGGGCTCTACCGCCTCGGCCGTCCGGAGGCCTGGGCCGGCAGCTACTGGATCGATCTGCTGCCGCGCTTCGCCACCAGCCGCAGTGCCCTGGGCATCCACACCTGCCTGCCCGGCACAGGTTGCATCTGCCTGCCCAATGCCGCTGATACGGCGGCGGTGGCCCGCTGGATCCAGGCCACGGGCCTGCGCCAGCTCAAGGTGGTGAATTGAAGGCAGCTGCAGGGATGGGTTGCGGCCCCTGCCGGTTCAGTGGCGGGCACCCGGCTCGAGCCGTTCCCGCAGGAACGCCTTCAGTTCAGCGCTGACGCTCAGCCCACGCCGTTCGCAGTACTGCACCACATCGCGGTAGGCCAGCAGCGTTTCCGGGCCCGCGCACTCCAATCCCTGTGGCAGATCAGGGCTGGTGCTCGGCGGCTCGTCCGTGCAGCTCATCGCGGCAATGGGGTGCCTGAAAGGGCCACCATTTCAACCCCGATCGCTCCTTGGCCGCCGGCTTGGTCAGCTGGCCCACACGCAGGGTTCCTGTGAAGCGCGGTTCATGAAGCCCCATTGCCGAAGATCAAGAGCGATGTCGAGCCGAACGGCTCCCCTTGCCAGCCCGCGGCGCCGGAGCAATCGTGATGGCACGGGATTCGGAGGCACCAGAGATGGATGACACCCCCCCGGAGCACAGGCCAGGAGTGCGCTGACGATCCGGCCCCTGCTCCAACACTCTCGACGGATCTCTGACGTTCCTGGCCCAGCCGTCTCGGTACGGCGTCGCCGTCCACTGCACCGCCCACGACTGACCCCCGGGTCAGCCCCAGGTGCCCCGGACCTTCGGAACGTCCCACTGGTCACTCGGCCCCAGGTGCCAGCGCCGGCAGCTCCGCCGCACAACTCAAGACCCGATCGCCCATGGCGATCCGATCGTTCACGATCACCCAAACACCCAACAGACCGCACAGCTGAATCAGGCCTCCACGCAGGGCCTTCCTTCGGCTGGGCAGACGGATGCCCGGGGCCAGCGCTCCGGGCTCTGTTTTGGGCGTGCTCAGCCGGCGTCTTCAGCCGTGGCCCAGCTGCTCGCGGATGGCCTGCTGGGTGCTGGCCTTCTCGCTGAACCAGGCCTGCAGCAGCTCCTTGCTCAGGGCCCGCAGCTGCGCCGGATCCTGGGTGCCCTCGATCTCCCGGCGCATCCGCTCCAGTTCAAAGGTCTGGCTGAAGCTCAGTTCGATCGCAGCCATCGGTATGCGGCGATGGGATGGCGCCAAGGTATCGATCTGCTCCAGGGGCTCCGTCGCCATCGCTACGGAGTTTGCGTGACCGTTTGTTAAACCCCAGCCGCCATCAGCGGTTTTCGCCATCGCGCCCTCTGCTTTTCCTGCTAGGACCCGCTCACACGGCGCCGCTCCGATGCGACTCAGCTGGTCCCAGCACCTCGCCGCCGCCCGCACGATCGAGCTGGCCGGAGAACACGAGTGCGGCACGGCCCTGGCCCTGATGGGCATGGCCTGCCTGCTGTTGCTGCAGGATCTCAGCGATTCCGCTGAGGTCTGCCAGCGGGACTGATCCGCGACTGATCCCGAAGCCAAGCTTCAGTTTTTCGGGAATCGCGTCGGGTTGAGGTCAGGTTAAGGAGGTAGCCATCTGCCTCGGCCCTGCCATGGCGATCATCATCCAGAGCCGCTGGGATGAGGAGCCGGAGTGGCGTGATGAGGTGTGGCGGCGCACCCAGTTCGAGGCCTACACCGCCGCCAGGGTGAAATCCAGGCTCACAGGCCGCACCTACCGCCTGGTGGATCAGAACGGTGAGGTGCTGGAGGTGGTTCGCTACCACGGGGTGCGGCGCCTCAGGCCCGACCACAGCTCAGAGGTGCCGCCCTCGGGCCGTTGACCGGCGGCCGGTGGCCCTGGTTACAACTTCACAAAATCTTCTCCCACAAACGCTTTGCACGGCTCGCGTAACGCCGCGGCATCGCCATACCGTTGTGGCATCGACCGCCCTGCTATTGGTGTCCGAAGGGAAACGCTCCATCCAGCCCGCCAGCCTCAAGTGGCAGGAGGATGGGGAGCTGTCGCCCCAGGACGTGTTCAACCTGGTTTGCCGCCTGCGCGAGGTGGAACCCGGTGACCACAGCAATGAGCTCTGGCGGCTGAGCCATAAGTACCCCAGCCCCAAGCCGCCGGAAGGGAACCCGGCCCCCTAGCCGCGGCTCACCTCCACCCCGGCCGGCGCGCAGAGCACCGTGCCCTCGCCAATGCGCTCGATGCGGCCCTCCAGGGCCTCCACGGCGCCGGCCACGAAATCCACGAGCCGCTGGGCCTGCTGGGGGTCCATGCCGTCGAGTTGCAGCACCACGCACTGA
>BJHC01000124.1 GCA_014191535.1 Cyanobium sp.
AGCCGGCCGCCGGCACCGCTGCCCTCTATGGGGCCACCGTGCTGGCCATGGCCCAGGAGCCCCTCGGGCTTTGGCATCTGCAGGGGTCGATGCAACGGCTGAGCACGGCCCTCGAGCAGGCCCTGGAGCGGGCGGGGGGTGCGCTGCGTCTGCGCCATCGGGTGCAGCGGCTGCAGCGCCAGGGGGATGGCTGGCGGGTGCTGGGCGAGGGGCCGGCCCAACGGCCGTTTGCCCTGCAGGCCGACCAGCTGGTGTGCAGCCTGCCGCCGCAGCTGCTACCAGAACTGCTGGAGGAGCCCCTGCCTTCCGGCTATGGCCGGCGCCTGGGGAGCTTCCCGGATCCCTCCGGAGCCCTGGTGCTCTATGGGGCCGTGGATCGCGAGCGGCTGCCCCCCGCCTCGGGGCTCCACGCCCAGTTGGAGTGGAGCGATCCCGGCAGCCTGTTTGTGTCGCTGAGCGCCGAGGGGGACGGCCGGGCACCGGTGGGGCAGGCCACGGTGATCGCCAGCGTGTTCACGCCGGCCCGGCCCTGGTTCGGCCTGGAGGAATCTGTCTACCAGCGGCGTAAACAGCAGGCCCTGGAGGGAATCCAGGCGGGCCTGCAGCAGCTGCTGGGGCTCACTCCCGCCGACTATCGCCATCTGGAGCTGGCCACGCCCCGCGGCTTCGCCGGTTGGACCGGCCGTCCCTTTGGCTTTGTGGGGGGATTGGGCCAGCACCCGAGCCGCTTCGGCCCCTTCGGACTGGCCAGCCGCACCCCTTTGCCCGGCCTGTGGTTGTGCGGCGATGCCATCCACCCCGGCGAGGGCACCGCGGGGGTGAGCCTCTCAGCGTTCACCGCCTGCCGCCAGCTGCTGGCCGCCCAGGGGTCGGAGCTGCGCCTGCGGTCTAGAGAAAGTCCGGCCGGAGCTCCTGGCAGCGGCTGAGGCGCCCCTCCAGCTCCTCCCAGCGCTCCTGCTGCACCAGTTGCTCCAGCCCCTCCAGCTGCTGCCGGTAGCGGGCCAGGGCCGCCAGCACCGCCGCGCGGTTGCTGCGGGCCATCAAGGTGCCCAGTTCGGGGTTGCCGCCGCCAATCCGGCTGGTGTCGGCGAAGCCGCTGGAGGCCAGCTGCTTCGCCAGTGCCGCCGTGCCCCCATCCGCCTCGCCATCGGCTGCTTCCAGCAGGGCGGCGCTCACCAGCACCGGCATGTGGGAGATCAGCGCCACCGCCCGGTCGTGGTGCTGCGGGTCGCAGCTGAGCCACTGGGCCCCCACCAGCTGCGCCAGCTCCCGCACCTGCTCGAGGGCATCGGCGTCGGTGTCGGCGGTGGGGGTGGTCACCCAGGGCCGCCCCGCAAACAACCCGGTGAGGCCCGCCTCCACGCCGGAGTCCGCCGTGCCGGCCATCGGGTGGCTGGCCACAAAGCGGCGGTGCCACCGGTGCCAGCGCTCCACCACCGGCGCCTTCACCGAGCCCACATCGGTCACCACCGCCTGCATCGGCAGCGCCTCCCGCAGTCCGGAGGGGGGATCGATCAACCGATCCAGGGGCAGCGCCAGCACGATCAACCCGCACGGCTGCAGCACCCCCGGGTCGGTGTCCACCTGGTCGGCCAGTCCGCGTTGGCGGGCCCGTTCGGCCGTGCTGGAGCGGTGCACCAGCGCCCGCACCTCCACGCCGTTCTGGCGCAGGTCGAGGCCCAGGGAGCCGCCGATCAAGCCGAGGCCCACGATCCCCACGGGGCGATCTCGCCAGCTGGTGGTCATGGCTGAACAGTGCGCTGGAGCCAGCTTCCTACGATTCGCGGATGTTGGAAGCCCGCGCCCACCAACAGCTCAAGGACCTGCTGCGGCAGGAGGGTGAACTGCGCTGGCCCCATCACCTCACCCTGAGCCGGTTGGTGGCCCGCAGCCTGCGGCGTGCCGACCAGACCCTGGTGCGTCTCGCCCCCGGTAGCGACCCCAGTTGGTTGTTGGGGTTGCTGGTGCCCCTGGCGCTGCATGAGGGCCCGGTGGCGTTGTTGGTGAGCCCGGCGTTGCGGCAGCGACTGCTGCAGGTGGAGTTGCCGCGGCTGGAGGCGGTGGGGTTGAGCCTGCCCTGCTGGGAGGGTGCCAGCGCCCCGGATTCAGCCCGGCTGTGGCTGTTGCAGCACGACCAGCTGGTGGCCGCTTCGCGGGCCGGCGGGCTGGCGGATCGTCAGCTGGTGATTCCTGAGGGGGAGTTGTTGCAGCCGCTGCTGCGCCAAGCCCTCGGGGTTGTGATCGACACCACCCACTGGGAGCAGCTGCGGCGCAGCCTGCCGGCGGCGGCCGCCAGCCTGTTGCAGCTGCACGAACGGCTCAGCCGACGGGTGCTGGCCCGGCCCTGCGGCCCCCACCAACGGGTGGCCATCAGCAGCGAGGAGGAAGCCCCGCTCAGACAACTGTTGGCGGTGCTCTCACCCCTGCCGGAGCCCTGGCCGGCCTGGCTGGCCAGCGGCGGTGAGGGCTGGACCAGTTGGGCCCAGGTGAATCCAGCCCTGCTGCAGTGGCAATGGCACCGCCAGCCCCTCGACCCCCTGGCGGTGATGCCCGCCATGCTCGCTGCCCGTGGCGTGGTGCTGGTGGGGCCCTGGCCGGAGTCGGTGGCACCGCTGCCAGGGTTCCGGCCGGCGGTGGAGGTCACCCTGGCGGACCCGCCGCTGTTGGAACCGCTGCCCCTGTTTGCGCCCTCAGCCCAGGCCTTGCCCAATGCACCCCACTACCCCAGCCATCTGCTGGATCAGTGCCGGCGTCTGGTGCTGGGGCAATCGGGTCTGACGGTGGTGCTGCTGGACGACGAAGGCCTGCGGCTGGGGCTCACCAGTGCCCTGGCGGCGGAGTTTGGATCGCGGGTGGGCCACGAGCTCACCGCCCCGGAGAGCAACGGGGTGCTGTGTTGCAGCTGGGGCTGGTGGCTGCAGCACCAGCAGCGGTTGCCGCTGCCCTGTCAGCTGGTGGCTGCCACCCTGCCGATCGCCAGCCTGGAGGATCCGCTCACCGCGGCCCGGGTGGCGGCCCTGCGCAGCCAGGGGCGCGACTGGTTCCGGGAGCTGCTGCTGCCTGAGGCGCTCGCACGTTTGCAGCAGGCGGTGGCGGGTGTGCGCCGCAATGGCGGCCGCCTGGCGGTGCTGGATGGGCGTCTGCGGCGCCGGGGCTGGGGCCGTCAGGTGTTGGAGGCCCTGGAGCCCTGGGTTGACCTGCCCCGCTTGCGCCCGAGCTGACCCCCTCTAGCCTGGCGCCTGCTGTTGCCAGGAGCCGATGGGAGAGGCCAAGCGCCGTGTTGAGCAGGGGTTGCCCGCGCGTCCCAAGCCCGCCAAAGCCGCCCCCAAAGACACCTCTCCCCGCATCGCCCCCTGGCTGCCACTGAGCCAACGCCAGGGGGAGCAATTTGTGCAGCTCACCACCCGTGGTGCCTGGATTGGGATCGGTGCCCTGGTGATCTTTTGGATCACGGTGCGCTTCATCGGGCCTGCTGCCGGCTGGTGGACCCTGTCGGACGGCTGAGCCCGCGTTGATCCCCATGGGTGGGGATCCCCACACATCGTCACGCGCCGGGTATTTCTACCCACGCAATTCTGAAGAAAACCTTAGGATCGATGCGCTGTCCGCTCGATCGCCCATGTTTGCGCGTCTCGCCGAGCACTACCGCTCCGTTGTGGCGGATCTGGTGATGAGTTTGCGGGCCCTGGCTGATGGGCTGCAGCGCCAGGGATTGGCAGCCACCTGTTATGTCTGCGGCGATGAACGCCAGGGTCAGGGAGCGTCGTTTGTGGCTGACCTGGGTGACGGCCACATGGTGCGCTTTCTGGTGTCCGATTACGGCATCAGCTGGGTGGAGTCCCGCAACGGCCACGAGCTGGTGAAGCTGGAAGGCGCCGAAGCCATCGGTGAGCTCGGCCGCCTTGCCGCCAGCCTCACTCCGGCTCCGGTGGACGTGGCCCTCAGCCGCAGCTGAGCGCCAGCTGAGTTGCCCTGATTTGAACGTGGGTTTTGGATCTGGGTTGTGGACGAGGGGGCTCCTGTGAGCCCCCCGTCGTGTGTCCTGGCCCTCAGCTCGCCGCCGGCAGGACTTCTGCTTCGGCGCCTGCGCTGGCGCCAGCGGCCGCCAGGCGCGCGGCCGCTGCGGCCACGGGTTTGAGGGAATCGGTGGTTTCGCTGAGCTTTTGGCGCACCTGCACTTCGATGCGCTCCTTCTGCTCGGGGTTTTGCTCCAGCCACACGATCGTGTTGTCGCGGCCCTGGCCGATGTTGTCGCCCTCGTAGCTGTACCAGGCGCCTTTGCGCACCACCACGCCGTTCTCTTCCGCCAGATCGAGCAGGCAGCCCAGGGTGCTGATGCCCCGGCCAAACAGGATGTCGAACTCGGCGATGCGGAAGGGGGGCGCCACTTTGTTCTTGGCCACCTTCACCTTGGCGCGGATGCCGTATTCCTCCGTGCCGCGCTTGAGGGTCTGAATGCGGCGAATGTCGAGGCGCACCGACGCATAGAACTTGAGGGCATTGCCCCCGGTGGTGGTCTCCGGGTTGCCGTAGGTCACGCCGATCTTCTGGCGCAGCTGGTTGAGGAAGATCACGGTGCAACCCGATTTGCCGATGTTGCCGGTGATCTTGCGCATCGCCTGGCTCATCAGACGGGCCTGACTGCCCACCGCCAGATCACCCATCTCCCCTTCGATTTCCGCCCGCGGCGTCAGGGCCGCCACGGAGTCGACCACCACGATGTCCACGGCGGCGGAGCGCACCAGCTGATCCACGATCTCCAGGGCCATTTCGCCCGTGTCGGGCTGCGAC
>BJHC01000125.1 GCA_014191535.1 Cyanobium sp.
CGGCGATGGCCGCCAGGGCCGCAGCGCGGGAGTTGGGGTTGCGCAGAGCCGGCTCCAGGGGGGACTCCAGCTTGCCGATCTCCAGCAGGGTGATGCCGCGCCGCGGCCCCCCGAGGCCACCGCGGAACTGCTGTGGATAGCCGCCGAAGGCCAGGGCGAGGCTTTCATCGAGGCGGCTGAACGGGCGGTGCAGCGCCGGGATCACCCCGGAGCCCACCCCATCGGGCCCGTAGGCATCGAAGTGGATCTCGAAGGCATAGCCCCCGGCGGCGGCATGGGCCTTGCCCACGCTCCAGTTGGTGCGGGGGTCATCGCCGTTGTGAATCGTGCGCTGGGGAGGGTCGTAGAAGCGGATGTTCAGGCCCCGCTGCAGGCCGAGCTCCACCACCCGGCGGGCCACCGCCAGGTTCCAGTAGAGCTCATCGCGGATGCCGGGTTGCATGGGCCGGGCGCCCTGCCGATCCACGGCCGCCCCACCGGTGCCCGCGCCGGCGATGCCCTGGGAATCGGCATGGCCCGCCAGCACCAGGATCGGCAGATCCGCGGGCTCCTGCCGCTGGCCCACCCAGTCGCGGCTGAGGCGGCTGCGCACGCCGGTGAGGGGATCACGGCTGCCTGGCGCTGGCGCCTGGGCTTCCGCCGCCAGCCCCAGGCACAGCAGCAGCAGGCCCGTGAACAGGGCGCTGCGGCGGAGCCCATGGGGACTGGCCATCACAGGGCAGACAGCTGACCGCGCCACTCTGGCTCAGATCGGCGATTGCAGCAGCTCGCCATCGCTGAACAGACCCAGGCTGGGGCCCAGCTCCAGCTCCAGGGCAATCAGCTCGTCGCGGTGGGCCCGCAGCTGCAGGGCGCTGCCGGTGGCCTCGTCGTGGCTGATCAGGCGCAGCTCCACGATTTCCGGGCGGGCGGCACGGCGCCGATAGATCCATCCCGCCAGGGGCCCCAGGCCCACCAGCAGCAGCGGCCACCAGCCCAGGGCCGGCAGCAACTGGCGCAGCACCAGACCCAGACAACCGGCGCCCACGCCCCCCAACAGCGACAGCAGCACCGCCAACAGGCCCGAGGCCTCCACCTGGCCGCTGAAGCGCAGCAACCGGCGGTCGGGGTTGGTGGCCTCCTGGCGCCAGCCCCGCTGTTGCAGCCACTCGGTGAGGGCCGGCAGCACCACCAGGGGCGGCTTGGAGGAGCGCACCTCCACCACGGTGGTGCGGTCTTTGCTAGCAGCCCGCAGGAAGAACACCAGGCCGATGGCCAGCAGCAGCGTGAGCAACAGGGTGGACCCCAGGGCCGGTGGCATGTCGTCCGCTGTGCAGCTCGTGCTCATTCTCCTCGAGCCAGAGGTGCCATGGGTGCATCAGTTGGAGGGCCGCATCGCGGTGGTCGTCGAGGAGATGCAGCATGCGGCGCGGACGGCCGCGGCTGGGGCAGCGCTGGGAGTAGCTGCTGATGGCGCCGTCCTGGTCGAGAAAGCTCAAGGCCTGCTGCAGCACGGTCTCCGAGAGGCGCAGCTTGGGGTGCGCCTCGCTGAGGCCATGCATCAGGGCGGTGGGATAGCTGTCCTGCTGGAGCAGGCACTCCAGGATCCAGCACACCGCCAGCTCCAGGCCGAGATGCTGAATCGGCGGCTGTTCAAAGAAGGCACGAATCCCCCCCAGCCCTGAGGGGAATGGCAAACGGCGGGTGGAGATCTCGCGGGCGGACATCGCAGGAACAGGGCGCTATCCACCTGCTAGCTCCGTCTCACGCTGAGCACCAACAGCGAACGATGATTTTTGGGTTTTGCCCCCGGCGCGGCACGGTCCGCGACGATGGCAGCAGCCATCTCCACTCCCTTGAGCACTGCCCTCTCCAGCGTCGGCCCCCAGAACGCCCCGGCCGCCGGCTCCAGCCCGGCCCGGTTCGCGGTGCTCGATCACGACCTCAACGCCGAGTGGCACGCCCTGCTGGGGCAGGCCAAGGCCCTGGCGGTGGATACCGAAGCCATGGGGCTGGTGCACGGCCGCGACCGCCTCTGCCTGGTGCAGATCAGTGACGCCCACGACAACGTCTGCTGCATCCGCATCCACCGCGGCCAAACGGAGGCTCCGCTGCTGCGGCAGCTGATGGAGGCCACAGCGATTGAAAAGGTGTTCCATTTCGCCCGCTTCGACGTGGCCGCCCTGGGGGAGGGGCTGGGCATCGCCGTGGCACCGCTGTTCTGCACCAAGGTGGCGAGCCGCTTGGCGCGCACCTACACCAACCGCCACGGGCTCAAGGAGCTGGTGCAGGAGCTCTGCGGCGTGGAGCTCGATAAGGGCGCCCAGAGCAGCGACTGGGGCCGGGTGGAAGAGCTCAGCGACACCCAGTTGGCCTATGCCGCCAACGACGTGCGTTACCTGCTGCCGGCCCGCGACCGGCTGGTGCAGATGCTGGTGCGGGAGGAGCGGCTGGACCTAGCCCTGCGCAGCTTCGCCTGCATCCCCGTGATCGCCGAGCTCGACCGCGGCCGCTTCGGCGCGGTGTTCGAGCATCGCTCCTGAGGGGCTCGGGGATTAGTCGTCGCCGAGGTAGTTGGCCTCCTCCTGCACCGCCTCCAGCAGCACATCCAGCAACTGACGCGACTGCTCCCCCACCCCCTGGGCCTCCAGCATCAACCGCTGGGCGATCAGCAACCGGCCCGCGTTATCCCGCACGCCCTCCTTGGCCGCCACCAGATCCACCTTGCGGCGGGCGGCGGCGAGGCTGATGCTCAAGCTGCTGGCGAGCCGGCCGCAGGCGGTGGCGAAGTCCTTGTCGTGGGGGGCGGCCATGGGGCACGGCGGTGCGGGCAGACCCTCATCATCCCGCCCGGCCCAGCAACCGCTCTGCCAGCAAGCGGGCCAACGCATCGCTGCCGCCGGCCGGCCCCATGCGCCGCCGGCCGATGGCCCCCAGCTGGGCCCGCAGCCCGCCATCACGCAGCAGCAGCCCCAGGCGATCCCGAAGCTGTTCGGGGCTGCGGCACACCGCCACGGCACCGCCCAGCAGCCGGCTCTGGCGCTCCGCAAACCCCCGCTTGAACTGCGGGCCCGGCCCCGGCAACGACAGGGCCGGGATCCCGAGCCCCACCACCTGTTCCGTGGCGGTACCCGCCGCCGCCAGGGCGAGCTCCGCCCAACCGGCCCAGGCGGCAAAGCGGCCCGGCCCCACCAGCAGCTGCACCGGGCCGCGGCGCCAGGCGGCGGCGGCCCCGGTGCCGGCGGGAATCGGCTCCGGGGCAAAGCCCAACCCCCGCAGCAGCGGCTCCCACTCCGCCGGTGCCGGCCGCGAGCCACAGGGGGCCAACAGCAGCAGCGGCGCCTGGGGATCCCAGTGCACCAGGCCCCCCAGCAGGCGCCGCAGGTTGCCAAGGGCCTCGGGCATGCGGCTGCCCCCCAACAGCAGCAGCCGCCGCTGGGGCTGCAGGGCCGCGGGCAGGGGATCCGCCTGCAGCCCATCCATCATGGGGTTGCCGGGTGCCAGGGCCGCCACCCCATGGCGGCGCAACCCCCGGGCGGGGAAACGATCCCGCAGGGCCACCAACCGGCAGCGGCGGCGGGCCATCAGGGCCCACTCCCAGGGGTCCCATTCGCTGCCCTTGCAGCGGTGATAAAGGGCGGCCACACCAGCCGATCCGGGGCCGCTGGCCCAGGTGTAATCGCTCTTGGGGGTGCCGATGAAGCCGTAGGGGGCACCGCTGGCCCAGGCCAGCAGCAGCGGCAGCAGATCCCCCACCGCCAGCACCGGATCACCACTGCGGCCCCAGCGGCGCACCAGGCGCCACTGCCGCCAGCTCAGCCCCAGCACCCCCGCCCAGAGATCGGCGAGCAGGCCCCGCAGGCTCTGGTTGCTGAAGCCACCACTGGGAAGACTGCGGCGCGGGCCGATGCGCCGCAGCACTCCGGCCTGCTCCAGGGGGGCATAGGCACTGCCCTCCCCCACCAGCGGCAGCACCGAAAGCTCCAGCTCCGGATGGCGCTGATGCAGGCACTGCAACACCCGCAGGGCGATCAGGTCCTCCCCGTGGCCGTTGCTCAGCACCAGCAGCCGGCCGGCCATCCCTTCACTGATACGATCCGCCCTGGGAGTTTGCTCCCGGGCGGCGGCATGGCCAAGTGGTAAGGCAGAGGATTGCAAATCCTTTACCCCCAGTTCGAATCTGGGTGCCGCCTCTTTTGCTCCAGCTCAGCCCGCCTCGGTCACCCCACAGCAGGGGCTGAGCACCCGGGCTGCTGCTACAGGCTGAGCTGCACGGTCCAGCGGTTGCCGCGCTCCGAAGAGGCCACACAGCGGATGGCCGTTGGATCAATGCGGCACTGCCCCTCGACAGGCCAGATCTGCGGCACCCCCTGGGCCAGGCCGCGGCCATCGAACTGGGTTTCGCTGGCGCTGGCCAGGCGCAGCTGGAGCGGCTGCTGCAGCTCGCACACCCCCTGCCGGCAGCGCATCGGCTGGCTGCCCTCCTGCAACTGACCGGCCAGGGTGAGCTGCTGGAGCCCCCCTGGCAGGGGGCCGGGGGCCAGCAGGCTCAGGCGCAGCACCAGCGGGTTGCGCTGATCCAGCTGCACCGATCGGCAACTGGCCTTGGCGCCAGCCTTGAACGCCAATTGGCAGGTGCGGGGCTGCTGCTGCCAACGGCCGAAGCTGTCAGCAAAGCCCTGGGCCTGCAGGCTGGTGGACCAGCCCGCGGCGACCGCCAACAGCACAGCCATGGCCAGCGGGCGGGCCATGGGATCAGTAGCCCGAAGCGGCCACACACATGC
>BJHC01000126.1 GCA_014191535.1 Cyanobium sp.
GGCAACAGCTGCGGCTGGCACATCCCCTCGACACGCTGCGGCTGCTGGCCCAGCTGCGCCAACGGCAACCGGGCAGCTGCCGCTTCCTGTGGCAGCGCGCCGAAGGCCCCGCCCTGCTGGGGGCCTCCCCGGAGCGGCTGCTCACGGTGCGCCAGGGGCAGCTGCGCAGCGACGCCCTGGCGGGCACCGCCCCGGTGGGCCCCAGCGCCCCCCAGCTGATGCAATCGGAGAAGGACCGGCGCGAACACGAGCTGGTGGTGGAGGCGATCACCGCGGAGCTGCAGCACAGCGGCCTCAACCCCCGGCGGCCCCGCCACCCCCGCCTGGCGCGCCACGGGCAACTGGTGCACCTGCACACCCCCATCACCGCCGCCCTGGGGGATCAACAACCCCTGGCCCTGGCGGCGGCCCTGCATCCCACCCCGGCGGTGGCCGGACTGCCGCGACGGGAAGCCATGGCCGCCCTGCGCAGCCTTGAGCCCTTCGAGCGGGGCTTCTATGCGGCCCCGATCGGCTGGATCGACAGCGAGGGGGACACGGAACTGCGCGTCGCCATCCGCAGCGGCAGCCTGCAGGGCCCACGGCTGGAACTCACCGCCGGCGCTGGCCTGGTGCGCGGCTCCGCGGTGGAACGGGAACTGGCGGAGGTGGCCCTCAAGCTGGGGGTGCTGCAGCAGCAGCTCACCGGGCCTACCGCTCAGGCCGCCAGCAGCCGCTCCATCAGCTGATCCGCCAGGGGGATTCCCCCCAGCCGTTCCACCTCGCGGATGCCGGTGGGGCTGGTGACATTGATCTCGCTGAGGCGGCCATCGATCACATCAATGCCCACGAAGAACAGGCCCTCGGCCCGCAGGGCGGGCTCCAGCGCGGCACAGATGGCGCGCTCCTGATCGCTGAGCTCGGTCGCCTCCGGTTGCCCGCCCACGGCGAGGTTGCTGCGGAATTCGCCGCCGCTGGGCACCCGGTTCACGGCCCCCAGGGGCTCCCCATCCACCAGCAGGATGCGCTTGTCGCCGCGGCTCACCCCGGGCAGAAAGGCCTGCACCATCACCGGCAGGGTCTGCATGGCCGTGACCAGCTCCAGCAGCGCCCGCAGCCCCGGCGTGGAGGCAGACGCGAACACCACCCCCTGGCCGGCGCGCCCCCCCAGGGGCTTGAGCACCACCTCCCCATGCTCGGCGGCGAAGGCCGCCAGGGCCTCCACCTGGGTGGCCACCAGGGTGGGGGCCATCAGGTGGGTCCAGCGCAGGGCGCTGAGCTTTTCATTCCAGGCCCGCAGAGAGGCCGGGCGGTTCAGCACCCGCACCCCCTGGCGCTCCGCCAGCTCCAGCAGATGGGTGGCATAGAGGTAGGCCTCATCCACCGGTGGGTCCTTGCGCATCCACACCCGCGGGAAGGACGCCAGGGGCATCCAGCGGGTGTCGCCGGCCTCGTACCAGGGCTCCGGCAGCTCCCAGCCGTCGGCGCTGGGGCGAATCTCCGCCAAGCGCACCGGCTGGGCCTGGACCTCCGCCGTACCGCCCCGCACCGCCAATTGGGCCGGCGTGCACACCCACACCTGCTGGCCAGCCCGCTGGGCCGCCTGCATCAGGGCCACGCTGGAATCCTTGGTGGGGCGCAGGCGCTCGATCGGATCGATCACGAACAGCTGCGGTTCGCGACCGGCTTCAGGCAGGGTCAAGGTCAGGCCCCCAACAGCGCATCCAGCTGGCCGCTGCGCTCGAGGGCGTGCAGGTCGTCGCAGCCGCCCACGTGTTGGCCGTTGATGAACACCTGGGGCACGCTGCGGCGGCCACCGCTCTTGGCGGCCATGGCGTCGCGGGCCGCCTCATCGCCATCGATGGCGAACTCGGTGTAGGTCACCCCTTTGCGGTCGAGCAGCCCCTTGGCGCGGATGCAGAACGGGCAGGCCCGCCAGGTGTAGATCTCCACGGTCGCTGCCATACCCGAGCCTCAATCGGCACGAATCCTAGGGAGAGCGCCTGCGCCGCTTGGCCGCCCGTGCCCGCCGGCGCCGCCCGTTGAGTACGGTCAGGCCACTGATCCCCACCCGCCACCGGTGCTCGATCTCACCGATTTCAAGCGCGACCTCTCCGAGCTCACTGACCGCCTGGGCAATGCCCAGGACTGTCTTTGACGTCCCTGCCCTGAAAGCACGGCAACAGGACCTGGAGCAACTGGCCTCCCAACCCGATTTCTGGGACGACCAGAAGCAGGCCCAGGCCAAGATGCGCCAACTCGATGAGGTGAAGGCCCAGCTCGAGCAGCTGGCCAAGTGGCAAGGGGCCGTGGCCGATGCCGAGGCCACGGTGGAGATCTACGGCCTCGAACCGGATGAGGAGCTGCTGGCGGAATCCGATGGCGCCCTCCAGCAGCTGCGGGCCGAACTGGACCGCTGGGAGCTGGAGCGTCTGCTGAGCGGCCCCTATGACAAGGAGGGCGCCGTGATCAGCATCAATGCCGGTGCCGGCGGCACCGACGCCCAGGACTGGGCCCTGATGCTGATGCGCATGTACACGCGCTGGGCTGAAGACCACGGCATGAAGGTGACCGTGGATGAACTCAGCGAGGGGGAAGAGGCAGGCATCAAGAGCTGCACGATCGAGATCGAAGGCCGCTACGCCTACGGCTACCTGCGCAATGAGAAGGGCACCCACCGGCTGGTGCGCATCTCCCCCTTCAACGCCAACGACAAGCGCCAGACGAGCTTCGCCGGGGTGGAGGTGATGCCCAAGATCGAGGAGGAGGTGAAGCTCGACATCCCCGACAAAGACCTGGAGATCACCACATCCCGCTCAGGCGGCGCCGGCGGCCAGAACGTGAACAAGGTGGAGACGGCCGTGCGCATCCTCCACGTCCCCACCGGTCTGGCGGTGCGCTGCACCCAGGAGCGCTCCCAGCTGCAGAACAAGGAAAAGGCCATGGCGCTGCTGATGGCCAAGCTGCTGGTGATCGCCCAGGAGCAGCGGGCCGCCGAGATCGCCGACATCCGCGGCGACATCGTGGAGGCGGCCTGGGGCAACCAGATCCGCAACTACGTGTTCCACCCGTACCAAATGGTCAAAGACCTGCGCACCCAGCACGAAACCACCGACGTGCAGGGGGTGATGGACGGCGACCTCGATCCCTTCATCCAGAGCCTGCTGCACGCCGGCGTGGACGTGGCGGGGGGCTCAGGCGATGACTGACGAAAACCCCAGCTTCACCAAGCTGGCCATGCGCAACATGGTGCGCAAAGGCAAGCTCAGCCTCAGCCACTTCGCCCTGACGGCCTTGGGCTTCGTCGGCTTCATCACCCTGGTGGCCTGGCTGGGGCGGCCCCAGCTTCCCGGGGGTTAACCCGTGGCGGCCGCAGCTGACCCCGACCTCGACCTCGCCTTTGAGGCGGATCCGGAGCTTCCCGGGGAGCTGCTGCAGGCCGCAGGCCCCTGGGCGGACCCGCTGCAGGGGGCGGAGCCCTGGCATGGCGTGATCAGCCACTGGCTCGCCCAGCTGGGCGAGGAGCTGCCGCCGCCGCTGCGGGCACCCGCCTACAGCCTGGGGCTGAGCCTGGTGGGGGATGGGCCGATCGCCGCCCTCAACGCCGACTGGCGGCAGAAGCAGGGCGCCACCGATGTGCTGGCCTTCGCCGCCCAGGACGACGGCCTGGATCAGGCGCCGGCGATGCCGATGCCGGCCTGGGCCGCGGCCGATGGGGAGGCGGAACCCCTGGAGTTGGGGGACATCGTGATCTCCCTGGAGACGGCGGCGCGCCAGGCGGCCGACCACGGCCACAGCCTGGAGCGCGAACTGCTGTTCCTGGCCAGCCACGGGCTGCTGCACCTGCTGGGCTGGGACCATCCCGATGACGCCAGCCTGGCGGCGATGCTGGCGCGCCAGGACCAGCTTCTCGCCACCACCCAACGGCGGTAAGGTGCGTCCAAATCTGCGGAAGGCGCCCATTGAGCATGCTCGCCCCCCAGGACTCCAACCCCAGTGGCCGTCGGCGGCCACGGCTGGCGACCGACACCATGGCTGAAGGGGCTGAGCAGCAGCTGCGCACCAAGGTGCGGCGCCTGGGGGCCTGGCAGGTGGCGGGGGATCTGCCCGCCAGCTTCCGCTATGCGGCCCAGGGGCTGATCTACGGCTTCGCCAGCCAGCGCAATTTCCGCATCCACGTGGTGATGGGGGCGGTGGTGTTCGCCCTGGGCCTGTGGCTGCAGCTGCCCACCGCCCAGCTGGCGGTGCTGGTGCTCACGGTGGCGGCGGTGCTGGTGCTGGAGCTGCTCAACACCGCCACCGAAGCGGTGGTGGATCTGGCCATCGGCCGGCGTTTCCACCCCCTGGCCCGCATCGCCAAGGACTGCGCCGCCGCCGCCGTGCTGGTGGCCGCCCTCAGCTCGATCGTGATCGCGGCACTGCTGCTGGTGCCACCGCTGCTGGCCCGCCTGAGCGGTTGAATGGGGGCCTGGTGAGCCGGCTGATGCTCCTCGTCCTCGACAACTACGACAGCTTCACCTTCAACCTGGTGCAGTACCTGGGGGAGCTGGCGGTCGACCACCCGATCACCGCCGACCTGCGGGTGGAGCGCAACGACGCCCTCAGCCTCGAACAGATCCGTGCGCTGGCGCCGGACGCGATCCTGATTTCGCCCGGGCCCGGCGATCCCGACCAGTCCGGGGTGTGCCTGGAGGTGCTGCGGGAGCTCAGCCCCAGCGTGCCCACCCTGGGGGTGTGCCTGGGGCATCAGTCGATCGCCCAGGTGTATGGC
>BJHC01000127.1 GCA_014191535.1 Cyanobium sp.
CGCAGAAAGGGCTCCATCACGAAGATGGCCCACAACCCCAGCACCACGGAGGGGATCGCAGCCAGCAGTTCCACCATCACCCCGAGCACCTGCCGGATCCGCAGGGGGATGAAAGATTCCGTCAGGAAGACGGCCGTGCCAACCCCCAGGGGGACCGCGATCAACAGGGCCAGCAGCGACGTGATCAGGGTTCCGTAGATGGCCGTGAACGCGCCGTATTGCCCCCCCACCGGATCCCAGTTGGAGGTGGTGAGAAACGAAAGGCCGAAGCTGCCGATCGCCTCACGGGCGCCACCCACCACGGTGAGCAGGATTCCCAGCAACAGCAGGCCCACCACGGCCGCCAGGGCGACCACAGCACGCTGGAAGCCAAGGTCGAGCCAGCGTTCACTCAGGGGCCGCCGGCGCAGGGCGAACAGATCAGGCCGGGAGCCCGGTGCCATGGGGTTCTTTACCTGAACCAAATTTATCGCTTTGACCCAGGCCCGTTAGCTTTGGGGCTCTAGAACCCAGTCCCCGGGGGCACGGACAGGCAGTTGGCACGGATCGTTGGCATCGACCTGGGCACCACCAACTCGGTGGTGGCGGTGCTGGAGGGCGGCCGCCCCCAGGTGATCGCCAGTGCGGAGGGGGGACGGACCACCCCATCGGTGGTGGGCTTCAGCAAGGACCAGGAACTGCTGGTGGGCCAGCTGGCCCGGCGCCAGTTGGTGCTCAATCCACGCAACACCTTTGCCAACCTCAAGCGCTTCGTTGGCCGCCAGTGGGACGAACTGGAGGACAGCAGCCTGTCGGTGCCGTACACCGTGCGGGCCAACGACCAGGGCAATGTGCGCGTCGTTTGCCCCGCCACGGAGCGGGAGTATGCCCCCGAGGAATTGGTGGCGTCGATCCTGCGCAAGCTGGTGGATGACGCCAGCACCTATCTCGGCGAACCGGTTGAGGCGGCGGTGATCACCGTGCCCGCCTATTTCAATGACGCCCAGCGTCAGGCCACCCGTGATGCGGGTCGGCTGGCGGGTCTCAGTGTGGAACGCATCCTCAACGAACCCACAGCGGCAGCCCTGGCCTACGGCTTTGACCGCAGCACCGTCAAACGGGTGTTGGTGTTCGACTTGGGTGGGGGCACCTTCGACGTCTCGATCCTCCGAATTGCCCAGGGTGTCTTCGATGTGAAGGCCACCAGCGGTGATACCCAGCTGGGCGGTAACGACTGGGATCGGCGGATTGTGGATTGGCTCGCCGACAGCTTCCAGGCGGATCACAGCATCGACCTGCGCCGCGACCGCCAGGCGCTTCAGCGTCTGACGGAAGCCGCAGAGAAAGCCAAGATCGAACTCAGCGGGGTGCAGAGCACGCCCATCTCGCTGCCCTTCATCGCCACCGGTCCGGACGGCCCGCTGCACATCGAAACCACGCTGGAGCGCAGCGTGTTCGAGGGGCTCTGTCCGGATCTGCTCGATCGGCTGTTGCGGCCGGTGCAACGGGCCTTGCGCGATTCAGGACTCGCAGCGGAGGACATCGACGATGTGGTGTTGGTGGGTGGCTCCACCCGCATGCCGATGGTGCAACAGATGGTGCGCACCCTGATCCCCTTGGAACCCTGCCAATCGGTCAACCCCGATGAAGTGGTGGCCATCGGCGCTGCGGTGCAGGCCGGCATCCTCACCGGTGAGTTGCGCGATTTGATGCTCAACGATGTCACCCCCCTGTCGCTCGGATTGGAGACCATCGGCGGCGTGATGAAGGTGCTGATTCCACGCAACACCCCTATCCCGGTGCGCAAGAGCGATGTGTTCAGCACCTCGGAACCCAATCAGAGCTCCGTGGAGGTGCATGTGCTCCAGGGCGAACGCCAGATGGCCGAAGGCAACAAGAGCCTGGGGCGTTTCCGGCTGTCCGGCATTCCGCCCGCTCCGCGCGGGGTGCCCCAGGTGCAGGTGTCGTTCGACATCGACGCCAACGGCCTGCTGCAGGTGTCCGCCACGGACCGCACCACGGGGCGCCAACAGAGCGTGAGCATCCAGGGGGGATCCAACCTCAGCGAAGAGGAGAGCAAGCAGTTGATCGAGGAGGCCGAGCAGAAGGCCACGGAAGATCGGCGGCGGAAGGCCGAAATCGACCGCCGCAACCGCGCCCTCACCCTCGTGGCCCAGGCCGAGCGCCGTCTGCGGGATGCAGCGCTGGAGTTGGGCCCCTATGGCGCCGAACGCCAACAACGAGCCGTGGAACTGGCCGTGCGCGATGTGCAGGACCTCCTCAATACCGGAGACCTGGCGGATCTGGATCTGTCCGTGAGCCAGTTGCAGGAAGCGCTCTACGGGTTGAACCGTCGCCTCGCCAAGGAACGCACCCAGGACAGCAACCCCCTGCAGGGGCTGAAGAACACCCTCGGGTCCCTCAAGGATGAGCTGTTCGCCGACGATGACTGGGATGACTGGGATCGTGGCCGCAGCCGTGACCCCTGGGCCGAACCCAGCTGGAGTTCCGGTGGCCGTGCGGGCTTGGGCTTCAATGGAGCCGCCGGGATGGGTGGTTTCGACAGCGGTCGCGGTGCGGAGTCCCGTTACGAGAGCAATCGCTACGACGACAACCGCTACGACGACAGCCGCTTCAACGAACCCCGTTACAACGGTTCGCGCTACGACCAGTCGCGCTACGACGAACCCCGCTACGACGAACCCCGTGACGACAATGGGTCCGTCGACACCTACCGCGACAACCGCGTCGACAACCGCGTCGACAACGACTTCGACGACCGCCGGCCTCGCCCTACCGCTGCCGCTGCCGGTACGCCTCGGCAGGATCCTTTCGAAGGGGATCCCTGGGGTGAGGACTGATCGCGGTGGCCGCAGCACCAACCCAGGGAGCCCCCGTCAACCACTGGGCCGTCCTCGGCCTTGATCCAGGCGCTGACGCCGTCAGCCTCAAGCGAGCCTTTCGGCAGCAGGCACGGCGCTGGCATCCCGACCTCAACGGCAACGACCCCCACGCCGAAGAGCAGTTCAAGGCCGTCAACGAGGCCTACGCGGTGCTCAGCGATCCCGCGCGCCGTGAGCAATGGGAACAGGGCATCGATCCAGCCCACGCCGCCGCCGTCGGCCTCGACCCCTTTGCCTCCGGTTTCCCCGACTTCGACGACTACCTGGAGACTTTGTTCGGACGCCCCAGGCGGCGCACGTCATTCGATCGGGACCCCGACGACGGGCCGGATGACCGCAGTGATTGGGAGGCCGACGCCGGTGCAGCGGAGCCGATGCAGCCTCCCCCCCGCGGTGATGTCACCCCCGCTCCCGCGCCGCCACCACCGGTCACCCTCACGGCGGATCTGGAGTCGCTGGTGGAGCTCACCCCCGAACAGGCCCTGCAGGGCGAACGGGTGGAGCTGGATCTGCCGGATGGATCCTGTGTGGAGGTGTGGACACCGGCCCTGGCGGGGGATGGCTGGCGTCTGCGCCTGGCGGGCGTGGCCCCTGGCGGGGGCGACCACTTCCTGCAGCTGCGCGTGCGCACCAGCGAGGGGTTGCGGATTGATGGCCTGCGGGTGCTCTACCGCCTGGAGATCTCCCCCGCCGACGGTGCCCTCGGTTGCATGGTGGTGGTGCCCACCCTGGATGGGCCGGTGCAGCTGAGGGTGCCACCGGGCTCCTCCAGCGGCCGGCTGTTGCGCCTGAGGGGGCGCGGTCTGCAGCGGGGCGAGGAACGGGGCGATCAATTGGTGGAGATTCGCCTGGTGGTTCCCCAGGACCTCACCGAGGCGGAGCAGGCGCTCTATCGACGCTTGCAGGAGCTGGCCTCCGAATTCGACGGGGGCTGAAACCGGTGATCAATGAGACACTGAGGTCCGACCCGTTTCGGAGCGATGTCGGTTCACGTCCTGCTGTTTGATGCCGGCAGCGAGAACGAGGGCATCCATTCCCTTGAGCTCAACGGCACCACGGTGGTGCTGCTGTTCGAGGACCGGGACGACGCCGAGCGCTATGCGGGCCTGTTGGAAGCCCAGGACTTTCCGGCCCCCACCGTGGAGGCGCTCGATCGCGCCGAGATGGAGGAGTTCTGCAGCAATGCTGGGTATGAGGCGCGTTTCGTGCCGGCTGGTTTTCTCCCCCAAACACCAGAGGAACGGCTGTTGATCGCCCCGCCGGAGCGCAACATGGATGTGACCTCCTGGCGCGATCAGGAGGAGCCGGAGGCCTCCGCGTCGCCACCGGAGCCCGATCCCATCAGCAGCGGTAACGCGGAGCTGGAGGATTTCCGCCGTCGCCTGGAGGGGTTGCTGTGAGCGGTCGCTTCGAGGAGGTGCAGCGCGGGCACCTGCTCACGGAGCAGCCCCATCCCCGCAGCGCCGAGCTGGATGCGCTGAGTACGCAGGAGCTGGTGGAGCTGTTCTGTGATGAGGACCGTCGCCCCCAGGAGGCGGTGGCCGCCGCGGCACCGGCCCTGGCCCAGGCCATCGAGGCCATCAGCGCCCGCCTGGAGGCCGGCGGCCGCCTCTTCTACCTCGGGGCCGGCACCTCAGGCCGGCTGGGGGTGTTGGATGCCGCGGAATGCCCCCCCACCTTCTGCAGCCCCCCGGAGTTGGTGCAGGGGGTCCTGGCTGGCGGTGCACCGGCCCTGCTGCGCAGCTCCGAGGGCCTCGAGGATCAGCGGGATGCGGGCCGTGAGGATCTGATCGCCCGCGGCTTTCAGGCCGGTGATGCCCTGGTGGGCATTGCGGCAGGCGGCACCACCCCCT
>BJHC01000128.1 GCA_014191535.1 Cyanobium sp.
AAGGCAGGTCGGCGCACCAGCGTTGCTCCTGCTCCGACAGCAACGGATGAGCCTCCTCCTGCAGGGGCTGCAACCACAGCTGCGGTAGCGGCGGCAGCGCCGCAGCGCCGGGTCTCCCCCTTAGGCTCCGGCCCAAGCGTTCACCCACGGCATCCCCGTTCCATGGCCCTGCAGATCGGCGACATTGCCCCGGATTTCAGCCTCCCCGATCAAAACGGCACCCCCGTCAGCCTCAGCAGCTTCAAAGGCCAGCGCGTGGTGATCTACTTCTATCCCAAGGACGACACCCCGGGTTGCACCAAGGAAGCCTGCAATTTCCGCGACCAGTGGAGCCGTTTTGAGCAGCACGGCATCGCCGTGCTGGGCATCAGCAAGGACGGCGCCGGCAGCCACGCCAAGTTCATCGCCAAATACGACCTGCCCTTCACCCTGCTCACCGACGCCGAGCCCTGCCCCGTGGCCGAGAGCTACGGCAGCTACGGCCTCAAGAAATTCATGGGCCGGGAATACATGGGCATGATGCGCCACACCTTTGTGGTGGATGGCGAGGGCCGCATCGAACGGGCCTACCTGAAGGTGAAGGCCGAAACCATGGCGGACGACATCCTCAGCGACCTCGCCCTCAGCTGAGCAGGCCCACCGCCGGCAGGGCCGCCAGGGCCTGCAGCGCCAGATCCGGCGCCAGCTGCAGGGGAATGCCATCCGCCTCCAGCAGCGGCGCCAGCGCCGGCCCATCGCCGCCGGTGAGCCACAGCCGGCGCTGGGGATCTGAATCCTGGTGGCTCAGCTCCCGCCAAGCCAGCGCAATGGCTCCGGCGGTGGCCCGCCAGCAGCCCTGCATCAGGGCCTGATCGGTGTCCTCGGGCCAGCCGCCAGCGCTGTCCAGAACTGATTGATCGAAGGGACCTTCGTGGCGGGGCAGCAGGGCGGTGGCCTCACCAAGGCTGCGCCGCTGCAGCGCCGCACCGGCACTGATGCGGCCGCCGCGGAAACAGCCCTCGCCATCCACCCAGGTGAGGCTCAGGGCCGTGCCGGCGTCCGCCACCAGGGCGGCGCGGCGCTCGACACGCCAGGCTCCCCAGGCCACCAGGGCCCGGTCGATCCCCAGCCAGGGGGGCAGATCGCGCAGGGGCACCTGCGCCAGGGTCAGCCCCCGCTCAGGCGGCGGGTTGCAACCGGCTGGCAGGGCCCCCACCGCCGCCCAGGCCCGCAGCTGATCCCAGGCGGGCGGTGCCCCGGGGGACGGGGCCGGCGCATGCCAGCTGCGCCAACTGCCCTCAGCCACCTCGGCCCAGTGCCAGCGGCTGTTGCCCACCAGCAACAGCCGCGCCACTCAGATGCCCTCGCCGGCCATCCCCGGCAGGTGGATGCCGCATTCCTGCTTCAGGCCCCCGAAACGGGTGGCGCGGCCACTGACGCTGCCGTCATCGGGGGCACTGGAGTGCCAGTCGCCCACGGTGGAATATCCCTGCTCAAACAGGGGGTGCTGGGGCAGGTTGTGCTCCTGCATGTAGTAGTACACCTCGCGGTTGCCCCAATCCAGCAGCGGCCGCAACGCCCAGCGCCCCCGCACCTGTTGCAGGGGTTGCATCGTGCGGCGGTGGTCGGTCTGCTTGCCGCGCACACCGCTGGCCCAACAGGTCACCTGAAGCTGCTGCAGGGCCCGGTCCAGGGGCTCCACCTTGCGAATGCGGTGGTAGGTCTCCAGGTCATCCACCTGGCCCGTTTCCCACAACTTGCCGTGCAGGGCCTCCATGCGGGCGGGGCTCATCTCCGCCTGGGCCACATGCACCTCCAATCCCAGCAGCTGAGTCAGGGTGTCGGCGTACTGGTAAGTCTCGGCCGGCAGATAGCCGGTATCCACCCAGATCACCTTCACGGGTTGGGGGAGCTGGCTCACCAGGTGCAGCGACACCGCCGCCTGGATGCCGAAGCTGGTGGTGAGGGCAAAGCCATCGCCGAACTGCTCCTGGCCCCAGCGAAGGCGCCCGAGCGCATCGCGCTGCTCCAGCTCAGCGCAGGCCTGAGCGGCGTCGAGCACAGCTGCCGTGGTGGTCATCCCCCCATCTTCCAATGCGGGGGAGGCCGCCCTGGCAAGCCGGTGCCTCTGGTTAGGGTTCGCGCAACACCCTGCCCCGCGCCAAACCGTGCCGCCAAGCCAGGCCGAGCAAGCACCCGTGGTGGTGGTGGGGGGCGGATTCGGAGGCCTCAGTGCCGCCCTGCAGCTGGCCCGCGGCAGCGGCGCGCCGCCGGTGCTGCTGATCGAACCGCAGGAGCGGTTTCTGTTTCTGCCGCTGCTCTACGAGTGCCTCAGCGGGGAGCTGCGGCGCTGGGAGATCGCGCCGCGCTTCAGCACGCTGCTGGCGGGCAGCGGCGTGGCCTGGCTGCAGCAACGGGTGCAGCGCATCCACCCCGACGACCACAGCCTCAGCACCGACGACGGCCAACGGCTGCACTACAGCCAACTGGTGGTGGCCACCGGCGGCCGATCCCTCAGCTTTGGCATTCCCGGGGTCGCCGAATTCAGCCGCGGCTTCCGCAGCCTGGCGGATGTGGATCAGCTGCAGCTCCTGGTGGAGCGGCTGCGGCTGCGCAGCCGGCCCCTGCAACGGCTCGTGATCGTGGGGGCCGGCGCCAGCGGCGTGGAACTGGCCTGCAAGCTGGCGGACCTGCTGGAAGGCTCGGCGGTGATCGAGCTGATCGAGCAGGGGCCGGATCTGCTGCCCGGCTCGAAGGCCTTCAACCGCGATCAGGCCCGCGCCGCCTTGCTGCAGCGCGATGTGCGGCTGCGCTGCGGCACCCGCGTGCGGGCGGTGGAGGCCGCGGCCATCCAATTGGAGCCAGCGGCAAGCCCCGGTGGCGTGGAGGCCCTCGCCTGTGAAGCGGTGATCTGGACCGGTGGCGTGGGCGGGTGCGTGCCCGAACTGGAGCCCGCCCTGCCCCTGGATCCGCGCGGCCGCCTGCGGGTGGATGCCCAGCTGCGGGTCAGCGGCGCCAGCGACCTGTTCGCCATCGGCGATGCCGCCAGCTCCCCCATGGCCACCCCTGAGGGGGACCCCGACGAGGGCAGCCTGCATCCGGCCACGGCCCAGGTGGCCTACCAGCAGGCCGCCCATGTGGCGGCCAACCTGCTGCGTCTGCGACGGGGCGAGCCCCTGGAGCCGTTTGTGTGGAACGACCTGGGGGAAATGCTGGGGCTGGGGATCGGGCAGGCCACCCTCACCGGCATGGGGGTCACCCTGGCGGGCCCCACGGCGTTCCAACTGCGGCGCCTGGCCTACCTGGCCCGGCTGCCGGGCCTGCAGCACCAGTTGAAGGTGGCTGGCGGCTGGCTGGCGGAGTGGTTCTAGGCCCCACGCGCGCGGGAGTCGCTTGAATCAGGGTGGACCTCAGCGCCATGACCGACACCACCGCACCCCAGGGCCTGCTGCTGGATGCCATGGGCACCCTGATCGGCCTGCGCCAATCCGTGGGCAGCAGCTACGCCGCCGTGGCCGAGCAGCACGGCATCACCGTGGAGGCCAGCGCCATCGACGCCGTGTTTCCGCAGCTGTTCCGCGCGGCCCCACCACTGGCCTTCCCGGGCCTGGAGGGGGATGGCTTGCTGGAGGCGGAACAGGCCTGGTGGACCGATCTGATCGGCGCCTGCCTGCAGAGCTGCGGCCACCAGGAGCCCCTGCCGCCGCAGCTCGGCAACGACCTGTTCGCCTATTTCGCCGGGCCGGAGCCCTGGCGGGTCTACGACGACGTGGCCGAGCATCTGCAGCGCTGGCGGGATCGCGGCCTGCGGCTGGCGGTGGTGAGCAACTTCGACCAACGGCTGTTGCCGCTGCTGGAGAGCCTGGGGTTGGCCCCCTGGTTCGAGGCGGTGGTGGTGTCGTCGCAGGTGGGGGCCGCCAAGCCCGATCCCCTGCCGTTCCAACGGGCCCTGGAGGCGCTCCAGTTGCCCGCCGATGCGGTGTGGCACATCGGCGACAGCGCGGAAGACGAAGCCGGAGCCCGTGCCGCCGGCATCCGCTGCCTGGTGATCCGGCGCCCCAAACCGGCGGGCACCCCTTGAAGCAATCGGTGCTGCTGGGCCGCACCGCCGGCCTGCGGCCCTCGCAATGGCGCCGTCTGGAACGCCTCAGCCACCGGCGCCACCCGGAGCAAGGGGGCGCCGATCTGCTGGCCCTGCAACGGCTGGCGGCCGAATGCGACGAGCTGGAGCTGCCCTTGAGCCTGGTGGTGGATGGCCGCGGCCTGTGCCGGCTGCTGTGGGTGGGGCCCCTGGAGCAATCGGGCCGGCTGCTGGAGCGCCTGCCGGGGGGGCCGCGGCGCCAGGGCAACGACCTGCGGCTGATCACCTGCGTGGGGGGACGGCGCCAACTGGAGCCATCGGGCAGCGAAGCGGTGGTGGGGCTGGATCTGCTGCCCCAGCAGTGGTTGCGCTACCCGCAGGAACCAGGGGCCGGCGGACACTGGCCTGCGGCCTGTTTCATCCCGGGTGAGGCCAAGGACGCCCCCTGGCAGCTCTGGCAGCAGGGTGAGCTGGCCGAGCTCTGCGACCTGGCCCCGCCACCGGAGCGGGCGCAACCCACCGGAGGCCCCGCCAACCGGGCCTCCGCGGCGGAACGGGTGTTGTTGCTGGCCCTGAGCCCGGCGGATCCGGAGGAGGCCCGGCGCCAGATCGCGGAACTGGAGGGCCTGGTGCGCAGCGCCGGCGG
>BJHC01000129.1 GCA_014191535.1 Cyanobium sp.
TGGTGGCGGGGGCGGCCCCATGGCCCTGGCGCCGCAGCAGCGCCCGGCAACGGGCCACCAGCTCGCGCATGCCGAAGGGTTTGATCAGGTAGTCGTCGGCGCCAACCTCCAGCCCCAGCACCCGGTCGGTTTCCGTGTCGCGGGCACTCACCACCAGCACCAACGGGCCGTCGTTGCCCTGGCGCAGCTGGCGGCACAGATCCAGGCCGTTGATGCCCGGCAGCATCAGGTCAAGCACCACCAGGTCGTAGCGGTGGCGGTTGAGCAGATCCCAGGCGCTCTGGCCGTTGGTGGCGGCCGTCACGGTGAAGCCTTCCATTTCCATGGCTTCGCACACGGTCTCGCGGATCGTGTCGTCGTCCTCCACCACCAGCAGGCGGGCGGGCTGCGCGGGGGGGCGAACCTGGCTCATCCCTGAATTCTGGTGGGGCGAGCCTGTGTTCCAGAACACAGCCGCGGTGGGCAATTCAGCCGGGGTGCGGAGAATCGCTGGGGCGCTGCAGGTTGCATTCGGTGAGCGGCGCGGTGGCCTGGCTGCCGTCGGAGAGGCGCTCCAGGATGCGGGCCAAATCCACGGCGGACAGCTCGCCATCGCTGCCCCATTTGAGGCTCGTGCTCGAGGCGGAATTCACAGCCCGGTGGTCTGGCCCGGGGGCGGCGGAGGGGTGCTGGCTCATGCAACCGCAACCATGTGCTGAAACCCACATTAGGAGCGGTGTGCGCTGCGGCTGATGTGTTAATGGGTCTTGACCTCGCTGTCGGCCAGGGCGCCCGCCTGCAGGTGCACGATCCGATCAGCGATGTCCAGCACTTTGTTGTCGTGGGTCACCATCACGATCGCGGCGCCGCGCCGGTCCGCCAGGTCTCGAAACAGGGCCACCACATCGCGTCCGGACTCCTTATCCAGGGCGGCGGTTGGCTCGTCGGCCAACAACAGCGATGGGCTGGAGGCCAGGGCCCGCGCAATCGCCACCCGTTGCTTTTGGCCGCCCGAGAGCTTGGCGGGCATGAAATGGAGGCGATGGCCGAGGCCCACCTGCTCCAGCCCTTCCCGGCAGCGCGCATCCATGGCTCGCCGTCCTCGGCCTCGCCAGGTTGAGCTCACCTCCAGGCCCAGGCGCACGTTCTGCAGGGCGCTCAGATACGGCATCAGGTTATGGGCCTGGAAGATGAATCCCACCTGCCGGCGTAACCGCGTCAGTTGCTGCTTGGGGGCACCGCGAAGCTCCTCCCCGAACAGGCGAAGGCTGCCGTCCTGGGCCGCCCGCAGGCCCCCCACCATCGTTAACAGGGTTGTTTTGCCGGATCCGGATGGGCCGGTCAGGATCACGATTTCGCCAGCTTTCACCTCGAGCTGGATGTCGCGCAGCACCTGTTTGCGCTCACCGGCTTCGTCAAACCAGTGATTCAGCCCTGAGATTTGAACTGGGGTGGTGGCCTCCACTCAGAACACCTCGGCGGGATCCAGGCGGCGCAACTTGCCCGTGGCCAGCCAGCCCGATGCGCCGCAAATCACCAACGTGAGACCAAAGACCACAACGGCTCGGCTGATGGTCATGGTGACCAGCAGGCCCGTGGAACGCACCAAGATCTGGTAGAGCCCCATCGCCACCAGCACGCTGGGGAAGAAGGCGAGGGAGGCCAGGATCACCGACTCTTGAACAATGATCCCCACCACAAAGCGATCGCCATAGCCCATGGCCTTCATGGTGGCGTATTCCCCGAGGTGATCCCCGACATCGGAATAGAGAATCTGGTAGACGATGATCGCCCCAACGGCGAGCCCCACCAGAACGCCGAGGTTGAAGATCAAGCCGAAGGAGGTGTTGCGCTGCCAGTGCGCCACCTCCCGATCCAGAAGTTGCTGAATCGTGAGCACCTGCACGGAGGGCTCGAGGAAGGTTTCCAGGGTTTGCTGCACCCGGCTGGCACTGACGCCGGGCTTCAGCTGGATCACCCCCAGCTGGATGTCGTCATTGTTCTGCTCAGGGAGGTAGGTCTGGAAGTTGGTGCTGGAGGTGATCAGGTTGATGTCGGCGGCAAAGGTGAGCCCCAGCTGAAACAGGCCCACCACCTGCGCACGCTGGCCGCGGATTTCCGTGTCATAGGGCTGTCCGGCCGCCAGGGTTTGCGCGACTGGCCCGGCCCCCTTCTTGGACGCGCTGTCGAACAGAAGGCTGTTGGGGCGCTGCAGCGCACTGCGCTGCGTCTGGAGCACGGGCAGCTTCAGCGCCGGATTGTCCAGGCTGACGCCGAACAGCAGGGCCTGTTTCTTCTGTCGGGTGTCCTGGTTGATCCAATCAACGTTGCCGATGTAGAGGGGCGTCACCGCCTGCACACCCTCCACACCAAGGGCCCGCACCAGTTGCGCCCTGGGCATGTTCAGCGGTTCGCCCAAATTGGAATACCGGCGCGGAACCATCACCAGCTGCCCATTGATCTCCTGGATCGGCCGTTTCTGGCTGTCGTAGAGGGCCCCCGACAGGCCCATCTGGAAGAACACCAGCACGTTGGCGAAACCCACCCCGGCGATCGCGGCCAGCAGGCGCATCGGTTTGTGGCTGAGTTGCAGCCACGCCACTGGGGTCCGCGAGGTCCAGCTCATGGTTGCCCCGGCCGCTGTTGGCGCTGCTCGGCGCTGAGGGGGTCGAACACCACATTCACCTGCAGGTAGTTGACGCGGCTGGCTTTGGCGATGGCCTCGGGAGGCAGGGCGATCTTCACCTCCACGACCCGGCGATCGACGTTGTCCCCGGATTCGCCGCTGCTGATGCTTTGACGGCTCACCTGGCGGGAGATTTCACTGACGCGACCACGAGCCGTTTGGCCGGGAAAGCCATCGGCGCTGATGGTCACCGCCTGGTTCAGCCGGATGTTGGGCAGGTCGGATTGGTAGACCTCGGCCACCACACCCATGCGGGTGCTATCACCCATCTCGAGCAGGCCCCCTTCCCCCACCTTGTCGCCCGGCCGAGCGATGAGCTTGAAAATCGTGCCGCGATAGGGGGCCCGAATCGTGGCTTTCGAGAGCTCCGCTTGGTCTTTGGCGAGGGTGGCCCGGCTTTCGCTCAGCTCGGCCTGGAGGGTTTGCCGGTTGGCCAGCTCCTCCTGCAGTTGGGCTTCACTGCCCTCCGCTTCGGCCTGCTTGGACTCATAGCGGTTGGCGCTGGTGGCCCCAGCCTCATACAACTCCTTGGCGCGCCGAGCCTCGGCCTTCGCCTGGGTGAGCTGCGCCCGGTAACGGCGAATCACATTGTCCTGGGAGGTGAGCTTGCGCTCCGCCACGGCGATCCCAGCCCGTGATTTCTGCACGGCCGCCTGGAGTGTGTCGATGCTTTCGAGAATGGCCAGGGGCTGACCCTGCTGCACCTGCTCCCCTTCCTTCACCAGGATCGTGCGCACCCGGTCGTTGCTGAGGCTGCTGGGCACGGACACCTTGCTGATCCCCTCCAGCGGTTCGATGCGCCCCAGTGCGGCCACGCGCCGGGGCAGTGGAGCTTCCGGGGGGGCTGGTTGGCTGGGCAAGAGCTGGCAACCCCCGCTCAGGCTCCCCAGCAGGATCAACATGGCGGGGAGCGCGGACCGTCGTGCCATGGGCGCGCCTCAACACAGCGACCGCAGTATCGCCGTTCTCCCGGGTTTGTCTCGGATCCGTCGGGGCTCTCAAGCCGCCTGCAGTTCCGCCGGCCGGTAGGGCATGAAGTTGGCCTTGCGGGTGCCGCAGATCGGGCAGCTCCAGTCGTCGGGGATGGCCTCGAAGGCGGTGCCGGCGGCGATGCCCGAATCCGGATCCCCCACGGCCGGGTTGTAGATCACGCCGCACACCTTGCAGATCCACAGTCCGGCCACGGGCGCCGCTTCGCCGAGGCTGCCACGCCCCTGCAACGCCTCCAGGGCCACGCTGTAGCGGTCGGCGTGGTGGTGCTCCACCGGCTCCAGCAGGCCGAAGTTGGTGGCGGCGGTGCGGAACACGCCGGCATGCTCCTGGGATTCGCTGATCTGGCCGGCGAATTCGGCTTCGGCGCCGCTATCGCGGTCGACCCGGGCCTGGGCCGCGAATTCGGGGTACATGGTGGTGTACTCGTAGGTTTCGCCTTCGATCGCCAGCTCCAGGCAGCGGGCCAGTACCTGCTGCTTCTGGCTGTCGCTGAGGCTGGCGGGGTTGTCCACCACCAGCTCCGGATGCAGCAGCCGGAAGTGGGCGAAGGCGTGCTCGGTTTCCTGGTTGGCGGTGTCGCGGAACAGCTTGGCCAGCTCGTTGTGGCCCAGTTGCTTGGCCACCTCCGCAAAGAACAGGTATTTGCGGTTGGCCATGCTCTCGCCGCCGAAGGCGGCTTCGAGGTTGGCCTGGGTGCTGGGTTTGGAGAGGTCCATGGGGCGCCTGTGGTGCGATGGGCTACAGCTTAGCTAACTAACTCGTAGTCGCTATGAGTACGGATAACGGCCGTTGCGTCGCGGTCTGTGGAGATCGTTCCCCGCACGGCGTGGCCAGGGTGCTGCCTTCTGGTTAGATCTGGGATGAGCGACTGCAGCAGCCGGCCATGGGCCATCACCAGATCTTGATCGTGGGCGGCGGCGCCGCTGGAATCACTGTGGCGGCACGGCTCAAGCGGTTTCGCGCGGCCCTGGATGTGGCGATTCTCGAGC
>BJHC01000130.1 GCA_014191535.1 Cyanobium sp.
GCGGCGGCATGCACCTCGGCCGCCAACCGTGTCTGCCAATCGGGCCAGGCACCCAGAAGGGGACGCCGCCGCACCGAAGGCGCAGGGCCCTCCGCCCGCTGAACCGCCGCTGCACCCCAGGCGCTGGCCAGGGCGGGCAGATCGTGCCGCACGTGCTCGCCCGGCAGCAGCAACAGCGGCACCAGGGTGAGGGAGCCCGCCCGTCGAGCCGCCGCCCAGAAGCCGGCATCCGCCTCGGGGGGCTCGGCCGTCAGGGCCTGCAGCAGCACCGGCGCACGCCGGCGTTGGGCCAAGTCGCGCGCCAGCTCGCCGTAAACCGCTGGAATCTCTCCACCCTGACGGCCATGCACCACCAGCACCAGCGGTGCGGCCTGAAGACGGCGCTGCAACCGCAAGGCAACGGCGGGATCCAAGCTGCGGCAGGCCAGGGGCCGCAGATGCCGCTGACCATCCGGCAGGCGGGCCAGCAGATCAACCGCCTGGGATGCCAGTGGCGCCGACAGATCCTCCGCCAACCGCTGCAGGGCTGGGATCAGCAGGGGCAAGGGCCACGCTGACAGCCCCAAGGCCACCCCTTCGAGGGCCGCACGGCGCCAGGCCAGCGGGCGGGGTTCAAGACTCCACTGCAGCAGCAGGGGCGCATCCTGCCGCTGGCGTTGCCGCCCCAGCAGGGGCAGCAACGGCAACAGGGGTGCGAGGTCTGTGTCGCCATCGGCCGCCTGCGTGCAGCTGCCCTCCAGCAGCACCCGGCGCAACCGCTGGGCCACCCGAGGATCCTGAAACGGGGCCAGCACCTCCAACCAGACCAGGGCCTCCGGCATCCGGGCCTGGGCCTGATGCTCCAGCAGCGGCTCCAACCAAGCCTCAATCACAGCGGGCTGGGCCACCAGAGCAGGCAATTCCTGGCGCGCCGCCTGCAGCCAGGGGGAGGGATCCACAGCGGCGGCGCTCGCCAGCAGCCGCTCCACCGCCGCACGGTTGAGCTGCCCCCACAGGGCCGCCAAGACATCCGCATCGGGGGCGACAACACCACCCACTAACCCCTCGATCCAGGGCTCCAGCGGCTGACGCCCCCGGCGCAGCAACTGCATCTGCGACCAGCGATCGGCGTCCCCCTCCACGTCCAACCGTGATCCGGTTGCTTCCACCCTGACAGGCAACCGGATGGGCACCTCAGTGGGCCGCGCTGCGCCGGCGTGCACCAAAGCGCTCCACCAACAGGGTTTCCAGCACGGGCACCAGCTGCACCAGGGGCACCCCCTTGTCGTGCAGTTCGGCCAGTTTGGGGTCGGCGCCCATGTCGCCCCCCAGGAAGATCTTCACCGCCTCCACCATCTGGCCATCGTGGCGGGCCTTGCCCCCCATCAATCCGATCTCCCCCATGTAGGGCTGGCCGCAGGCATTGGGGCATCCGGTCCAATGGGTGCGGACGGCATGGGGCAGCTCCAGACGCCGCTCCAGCTCCTCCACCACGGCCTGGGCCGTGGTTTTGGTGGGGATCAAGGCAAAGCTGCAGTAGCGGTTGCCGGTGCAGCTCACCGCCTCAGCCATCAGGGCCCCAGGCGAGGGGCTGAACCGCTGCAGCAAGGGCTCCGCCAACAGGGCCTCCAAACGGTCCGCCGGCACGTTGGGGATCAACACGTTCTGCGCTTCGGTGAGGCGCAGTTCGCCGCTGCCATGGCGGCTTGCCACAGCGGCCAACTCCGCCATGGCCTCCGCATCGAGGCGGCCCACGGGCACACTCAGCCCCACCCAATGCAGGCCGTCCTGTTGTTGCGGGTGAACCCCCAGACCAGAGCGAGGGGCTCGGGTGACCCGATGGCTGCCGTCATGGGAGAACGCTTCCCCCCCCAAACCGCTGAACTCCGCCAGCACCGCCTCGCGGTAGCCCTCCAGGCCGAGCTCATCGAGCAGATACATCAGCCGGCTCTTGTTGCGGGCCTGACGGTTGCCGCAGCGCTCGAAGTGGCGCAACACCGCCAGGCTGAAGGCAGGCAACTGCTCACCCCGCAGCCATAGGCCCAGGGGAATGGCCAGCTCATTGCGCTGAGCCGAAAAGAATCCGCCCACCATCACCGTGAAGCCCAACTCGCCCTCGCGATCGGCCGGCAGGAACGCCAGATCGTTGTGCAGCAGAAAGCTGTCGGGGGCACCGCCCACGGCGATGTTGAACTTGCGGGGAAGGTTGCGCGGGCCATCGGCCGCCAGCAGCCGGGTCTGGATCGCCTCCACCAGGGGGCGCGTGTCCACCAGTTCCTCCGGATCAATGCCAGCCAGGGGATTGCCAGTGATGTTGCGGGGGTTGTCGTGCCCCGATTGGCGACTGGTGAGGCCCACCGCCTGCATGGCCTGAAGCAGCGGGGCCATGTCTTCAAGCAACAGTCCGCGCAGCTGAATGTTCTGGCGGGTGGTGATGTCGGCGGAGCCCCACTCACCGCAGCGATCCACCGCATCGGCCAGCACCTCCAGCTGATCGGCATGGATCACGCCATTGGGAAGGCGCAGCCGCACCATGAAGCGGCCCGGGGTCACGGGACGAAAAAAGATCCCCAGCCACTTGAGCCTGATGGTGAGGGTGGCCTCATCCAGGGTGTCCCAGCCCTGTTCGGCCAATTGGGCCAACTGGGGCTCCAGCTCCAGGCCACACAGCTCAGCCTTGGCCTGTTCGATTTTGCTCAGGGCAGTCGCCATCACAAGCACCGGCCAAGGGCCCCCAGGGTGCGCAACACCCCCTCCCCAGAAGTGTCACGTTCGCTACCGAAGCGCTGTACATGGCACACCGGCCCGGGCCGTCAGTGGCGTTGAGCGCCCGGTCGATGAAGGAGAATCAGGGGTCTCGCCGTGCCATCGGCCGCATGGTTGCGCAGGCCCCCACAGCGCCCCCCCAGCCACCGTTGGCCCAGCCAGGCGGACGGGACCGCTTTCGCAGCTACCTCGGCAAGGTGGGCAGCGGCGAGCACACCAGTAGTGGCCTCAGCCGCGAAGAAGCCGCCGATGCCCTGGAGCTGATGCTCAACGGGGAAGCGAGCCCCGCCCAGATCGGCGCCTTCCTGATCGCCCATCGCATCCGCCGACCGGAGCCCCAGGAGCTCACCGGCATGCTGGATGTGTACCGCCGCCAGGGCCCCCAGCTGCGCAGCAGCTGCCGCGCCCTCTGCTTCGGCATCCCCTTCGACGGCCGCAGCCGCACGGCCCCCCTGTATCCCCTCACCGCCCTGGTGCTAGCCAGCGCCGGCATCCCCGTGGTGCTGCAGGGGGGGCGGCGCATGCCGGTGAAATACGGCGTCACCGCCATGGAACTGTTCACAGCCCTGGGGTTGCAGCTCAGCGGCCGCAGCCTCACCTGGGTGCAGGAGGGCCTGGACCGCTGGAACCTGGCCCTGGTGCATCAGCCCGACCACTTCCCCGCCGCCGAGGTGCTGATCCCCATTCGCGAAGACATCGGCAAGCGCCCGCCCCTGGCCAGCCTGGAGCTGCTCTGGACCCCCCACCACGGCGATCATCTGCTGGTGAGCGGCTTTGTCCACCCGCCCACGGAAACCCGCGCCTGGCTGGCCCTGCAGCTGGCGGGTGAAACGGAGGTGCTGACCATCAAAGGGTTGGAGGGCAGCACCGACCTGCCCATCAGCCGTGCCTGCGTCACCGGGCGCCCGAGTGCCAGCGGCGATGGGCGCCTGATCCTGCACCCCCGCGACCACGGTTGCTACGGGGATGACCCCCGCTGGCACGACCTCGACACCTGGGCCAGCCAGGCCCTGGCGGCCCTTGGTGGCCAGGGTCCGCTGGCAACAGCGCTGATCTGGAATGCCGGCACCTACCTCTGGCAGGCGGGCCACAGCGACAGCCAGGCCGCCGGCCTGGAGCGCTGCCGGGAGTTGCTACAGACGGGCGCGACCCTCGGCCACCTCCACACCATGGGGCAGAACCACCGCTGACCGCCGATGCCTAGCCCGGGCCCCCAGGCGCAGCACTGCTTCGCCTTCGAGAGCGATTTCATCGGCACCTGGCGCTGCATTCCCCTATGCGTGCGGCGCAAGCTCGATCTGATCGGTCTGAAGCTCAAGCTCAACCACTGGCTGGAACTCACGCAGCCGCAGCGGCAGGAGCTGGTGGACTGGCCAGATGGCCCGGAGGCGCTGCAGCAGCCCAAACAACACCTACTGGCCTGCACTGCCGCCATGGCCGATGGACAGGCCAAGCCCCTGCCACCGGCCCACAACGAACCCTGGCAGGACCCCAGCCGCCTCCCCCCGGATGTGGAGCGTGCAGCGCAGCAACGGGGGGTGTTGCTCGACGCTGCCAGCTGGGGACGGCTCAGGGAACTGGAGCGCTTCGCCCTGTGCAAACTGGCCCGCCCCGGCCATGACCACCACAACCTGGGGCCCGCCTTGGAGGAGCTGCTGGCACCGCAGGCTCCCTAGGTTCGCCAGAACACCACGCGGGAGATCAAGCCGCCATTCCGTAACAACGGCAACGGGCGCGGGTGCCCGCGGCATGGTCTCTTGATTCCCGTTGGTCAGCTTGTGCGCCAACCGCTGAATTCGCTCTGACGGCGGCCCGTTGTTGTGAGGCCGGTCGGGCCTTGGCTCCTGTGCCGCACGCGGCCGCAGGGGTCCTCACCTGATCGCAC
>BJHC01000131.1 GCA_014191535.1 Cyanobium sp.
GGCGATGGCCACCCGCTGCTCCTGGCCGCCGGAGAGGTCATGGGGGAGTTTGTGCAGCTCATCCCCCAGGCCCACCGCCCGCAGCCAGTCACGGGCCTGATCGCGTCGGGCGCGGTAGCTCAGACCTGGCAGCAGGTCGGAGCCCATCTGCACGTTCTGCTCGGCGGTGAGGCAACGCAGCAGGTTGTGGCCCTGAAAAATCATGCCGATGGAGCGGCGCAGCTGCTGGCGCTGGCGCTGGCTCGAACCGGCCAGCTCACGGCCGAGCACCTGCACCGATCCCTCCTGCACCTGACGCAGGGCCCCCACCAGGGTGAGCAGGGTGGTTTTGCCGCAACCGGAGGGGCCGGTGAGCAGCACCACCTCGCCGGGGGCCACCGCCAGGTCGATGCCCTGCAACACCTGGCGCCGGGTGTCGCCCTTGCCGTACCAGTGGTTCAACCCCTGCAGGGCAATGGCCTGGGATGACGGCGCGGACGGCATCGGCATCTCAGAAGATTTCAGCGGGATCGGCATCCGCCAGCCGCCGCATGGCCAGGGCTGCGGAGGCCATGCACATCACCAGGATCATCGTGAGCACGGTGAGGGCGCGGGTGGTGTTCATCGCCACCGGCAACTGGGTGGCGCTGCGCACCAGCCAGTAGAGCCCCTGGCCGGCGGCATAGGCGGGCAGGTAGCCGAAGGCCGCCAGCAACAACCCCTCCCGCGCCACCACCCCCAGCAGGCTGGTGAGCCGGTAGCCCATGGCCATCAACGTGGCGTACTCCGGCAGGTGGTCGCTCACATCGCTGTAGAGCACCTGATACACGATCACGCAGCCCACCACGAAGCCCATGGCGGCCCCGAGGCTGAAGATGAAGCCGATGGAGGTGCTGGTGCGCCAGTAGTTCTGCTCAAAGGCGATGAAGCCCTCCTTGGTGAGCACCGTGACATCGCTGGGCAGCTGGGCCTGCAGGCGCTGCGCCACGGCTTGGGCATCCGTTCCGGGGCGCAACCGCACCAACCCCACCTCGATGCTGCCCGGCGGCGTGTTGGGCAACAGCTCCAGGAAGGTTTCGCTGCTGGTGAGCAGGTTGCCATCGGCGCCGAAGGAGGTGCCCAACCCCACCAGGCCCGCCACCCGTACGCGCTTGCCGGCGATCTCGCTCTCCACCGTGCGGCCCTGCTTGAACCAGTCCGCCACGGGGCCGAACTCGGGGCGCGACTGCTGATCAAACAGCACCCGACCCTTCTGGCTCAGCAACCGGGCCTTGGGGGCCAAGCTGGGGTCGACGAACAGGGGATCGCCCGGTTCAAACCCCAGGGCCAGGATCGATCGGGTGGCACGGGTCTGGGGGTTGCGCCAGAGGAGGAGGTTCCAGTGCACCGGCGTGATGCCCTCCACCTCCGGCGCCGCCATCACCTGCACCAGGCGGCGGCGCGGGAAGCCCGCCATGCTCACGGAGCTGGTGGAGCGGGGACTGATCAGCACCAGGTCCGCATCAAACAGCCGGTGGATGGTGACGCTGGCGTCGAAGAGGCCATCGCGGAACCCGAGCTGCATGAACATCAGGATTCCGGCGAAGCTGATGCCCGCCAGGGCCACCGCCAGCCGCACCGGTTGGCGGGTGAGCAACAACCACGCCAACGGAATGCGGCGGGCCCGCCAGCGGGCCGCCAACCAGGCCCCAGGGTTCACGGATTGAAGCGGGCGATGAGCTTGAGGCCCGAGAGGTTGCGCACCCGGGCAGCGGCGGCCGGATCCAGGGCCAGGCGCACCTCCACCACCCGGGCATCCGCATCACCGGTGGGATCGGTGGAGAGCACCTGGCGCCGGCTCACCTGTGGGGAGATGCGCAGCACGCGCGCCTGCAGGGTGCCGCTGAACCCACCGTTCTCGCTGGTCAGGCTGACGCTCTGGCCCACCCGCACGCGGTTGATGTCGCTCTCGTAGACCTCCGCCACCGCCTCCATGCGGTCGCTGGCCCCCAGCTCCAACACCCCCTCACTCCCGGGCCGCTCCCCCACCTGGGCGTGGATCTTCAGCACGGTGGCATCCAGGGGAGCCCGCAGTTCACTGTTGGCCAGGTCCACCTGCAGCCCCTGGCGCTGGGCCAGGGCTTCACGCCACTGGCCCTCCAGCTTCACCAGTTCGTCGCGCTTCTCATCCAGCAGCACCAGGGGAGCGGCACCGGTGGAGGCGGCATTGGCGTAGCGCTCCACCTCGCGGCGCTGCAGGCGGATCTGCGCTTGCAGGGCCTGCAGACGGGCGTTGACGGCGGCCAGATCCGCCTTCAGGCGGGGGCGATTGTCGAAGCTGGCCAGCAGCTGCCCGCGACGCACCCGCTGCCCCTCCTGCACCAGCAGCAGGCTCAGCCGCGGCGTGCCCGCGATGCCGCTCACGGGGGCGGCCATCTGCACCACCTCGCCGGCGGGTTCGAGGTAGCCCAAGGCGGACACCGCCTCCGGTTGCACCACGGGGGCCGGAACCACCGGAGCGGCCGGGGGCTTGGGGCGAGGACGCAGGGCCAACACCGCCACCAACAGCAACAGCGCTCCACCGCCGGCCAGCAGCCAGGGGCGGGCGGGGAGGCGACCCATCAGCGCAGCGGCAGTGGGTCGTCGAACAGGAGCTGTTCGATGTACTGGTCGGCCCAGGCGGGATTGAAGGCCTTCTCCAACACCCGGCGGGTCTTGTCGTTGCGTTTCTGCTGCCGGCAATAGGAGAGCTGACCCTGATGACGCATCACCGTATCGGGGTGGTCGATGGGCTGCGCCGGCACCGTGCGGCTGGCCTCGGCGATCACGCCGAGAAAATCCCCCACCAGGGCCACGAACTGGTCCTCCTCGGCGCTGTCACTGGGGCGCACAAAGCGCACATGGGGGGAAAAGATGGTGCCCCAGTCGGGCAGGTCCCGCTCCTGGCTGAAGCGCCGCGGTGGCAGGGCTTCAAGCGCTGCAGTCACGCCCGCCGGCAGGGCGGCACCCACGGGGGAGAGATCCACGATGGCGGCGGACACCACGCCACGGCCCGCCACGATGTCGGCCCCGAACACCGGCAGGTCGTACTGGGGATCGGGGAAAAAGACGCAGTGGAGGATCTGCAGCCCCGCCCCCAGCCGCGCCGTTTCCAGGTGCAGCTTGCGCAAGCCGCGGCTGCGGCGCAGCTCGTTGCGGATGAACAGGTCCTCACCGTCGAGGCTGCCGCTGATGGCCTCCAGCTGCGGATCCACCTCCAGGGGCTGCAGATCCGGCAGGTCCTGCCAGCAGAGGCGGATGCGATCGGCCAGGGCATCCACCAGGGGATGGATGCCAAGGGCGGCAGAACTCATGGGGGGATGCCGCAACGACAAGACGAAGATCCTGCCAGCAGAATGCAGGGAGTACACCCCTGCCACCAGCCCTTGCCGCCGTTGCCGAGTGCCGCCGATCAAGCCCTACCGGAGCCGCAGCAGGAGCAACTGAGCAACGGGGCCACCCTGGTGCAGATCGATCTGCCGCAGGCCCCGGTGGTCTGCATCGATTTCTGGTGCCGCGCCGGCAGTGCCCGGGAAACCCCCGGGGAATCCGGTCTGGCCCACTTCCTCGAACACATGGTGTTCAAGGGCAGCGCCCAGCTGGCGGCCGGTGAGTTCGATTACCGGGTGGAGGCCCTCGGGGGCAACAGCAATGCCGCCACGGGCTTCGACGACGTGCACTACCACGTGTTGATGCCGCCGGAGGCGAGCGAAGCGGCCCTGGAGCTGCTGCTGGATCTGGTGCTGCAACCGCGGCTGGATCCCCAGGACTTCGATCTGGAACGGCAGGTGGTGCTGGAGGAGCTCGCCCAGAGCGAGGACCAACCGGAGGAGGTGGCCTTCCAGGAGCTGCTGCGCCAGGCCTGCGGAGCCCATGCCTACGGCCAACCGATCCTGGGGCAACGGGCCGCCCTGGAGGGGCATCAGCCCGACGCCATGGCCCGGTTCCACCAACGCAACTACACACCGGAGCGCTGTTGCCTGGCCCTGGCCGGGCCCCTGGCGGCAATCCCCGCGGGCCTGCGGGAGCGGCTGGAGCACTCGAGCCTCGGGCAGTTGCAACCGGCAGCGGAGCCGGAGCGCACACCAGGGCCACTGGCCCTCACCCCTGGGCAGGCTCGCCTGGAGTTGCCGCGGCTGGAGGCAGCCCGGCTGCTGATGGCCTGGCAACTGCCAGGGGCAGCGGATCAACGCAGTGTGCTGGGGGGTGATCTGCTCACCACCCTGCTGGCGGAGGGACGCCGCAGCCGCCTGGTGGAACGGCTCCGGGAGCAGCTGCGGCTGGTGGAAAGCATCGATCTGGACCTGAACGTGCTGGAAAGCGGCTGCCTGGTGCTGCTGGAGGCGGTGTGCGAGGCCGAGCAGCTCGATGCGGTGGAACGGGAGGTGCGCCAGGTGCTGCTGGAGATGCAGGAGCAGCCGCCGAGCCCCGCGGAACTGGAGCGCGCGCGCCGCTTGGTGGGCAACGGTTACCGGTTCAGTCTCGAGGTAGCCGGATCGGTGGCGGCCATGGTGGGCAACAGCCAGCTCTGGCAGCGCACCCACAACCTGCAGGCGCCCCTGGATTGGTTAGACCAATGGGATGCCACGGCCCTGCAGCGGGAGCTGGTGCCGCTG
>BJHC01000132.1 GCA_014191535.1 Cyanobium sp.
GGGCTCCCGCCGCAACGGCAGGGCCAGGGCCGCCCCGGCGGAGGCGCGCAGCACCTTGGGCTGCAGCGGATCGGCGCCGCCCCCCAGCCACACCTCCCCCACCCCCGCCGCCAGGGCGGTGCGCAGCAGGGTGCCCAGGTTGCCCGGATCCTGCAGCTGATCCAGGGCCAACACCCATGGGGCCAGGCCGGTGGCCTGCGGCAGGGCATCGGCCGCCAGGGTGAGCACCACACCGTCGGGATGGTCGGTGGTGGCCACCGCCGCCAGCACCTCCTCCCCCACCGGCTGCACGGGATGGGGGCAGCCCGCCAGCAGGGCCCCATGGCGCGCGATCCAGGCGCCCGTGGCCAACAGCTGCTGCGGCTCCAGCCCCAACCGCAACACCTCCTGCAGCAGGTGGGTGCCCTCCAGCAGCAGCAACCCCTGCTCACGGCGCCCGCGCGGCTGCTGCAGGGCCCGCAACCGCCCCACCAGGGGATTACGGCGGCTGGTGATCGGCTCCATCAAAAGCTTTCGTGGCGGCGCACATGCAGGCCATCGCCCACCAACAGGGTCTTCTCCTCAAGGTCGAGCCCCTGCACCGCCGCCAGCTCACCCTTGAGGCCCTCGGCCGCAAGGTTTTTGATCAATTCCTTGATCAAAATGTCTTCCACGGTTTTTTGATCGAGCGCATCGGGGGTGAGGGCCTCGAGAAAACGCCCCAACTTCGCGGACACCAGCTCGCGGGCATTGGTGATCTTGAGAACAAGCATGGGAATCCGAAACAGAACAACGTCTGCGGGGGCGGCAGCCCACGCTGACAACAGCGCCAATGGTTCGCAACAAAAAAGCCTTCCTCTCAACGAGGAAGGCTTTCGAGTGCGGATGGGGAGACTTGAACTCCCACGACATTGCTGCCACTAGTACCTGAAACTAGCGCGTCTACCAATTCCGCCACATCCGCGTGGTGGGCGTGAATCGCCGGTTGGCGACTCGCAAAATGTACCCCATCGCCCCGCGCGCCAAGCCAGTTCCAAGGCCGGACGTCTTGCCGGTCTCAAAACCAGTTGTCAGGATGGGGCTCCTTAGGCGGGACGCCGAAGTTATGACCGTCGCTGTTGTCCCGTCTCAGCAGATTCTCACCCCCCAGCTTGAGATCGCCGGCGGCCGACAGCTCTCCGGCGTGCTGCGGGTGAGTGGTGCCAAGAACTCAGCGCTGGTGCTGATGGCCGCCAGCCTGCTCACGGAAGACCAGCTGCGGCTGCGCAACGTGCCGCCCCTCACCGACATCCAGGGGATGGCTGACATCCTGATGTCCCTGGGGGTGGGGGTACGCCGCGGCAGCGACAGCCTGGAGATGGACGGGTCGGGCCTGAACCAATCGGCGCCCCCCTACGAGCTGGTGAACAGCCTGCGGGCCAGCTTCTTCTGCATCGGCCCCCTGCTGGCACGCCTGGGCATCGCCCGGGTGCCCCTGCCCGGTGGCTGCCAAATCGGCACCCGCCCGGTGGTGGAGCACGTCAAAGGCCTGAAGGCCCTGGGGGCCCAGGTCACCATCGAGCACGGCGTCGTGTCTGCGGTGGTGCCCGGCCGCGGCCATCGCCTGCGGGGCGGCCGCATCCACCTCGACTGCCCCAGCGTGGGCGCCACCGAAACCCTGATGATGGCGGCAGCCCTGGCCGAGGGCGAAACCGTGATCGAAAACGCCGCCCTGGAGCCGGAGGTGGTGGATCTGGCGGGCCTGCTGCTGGCCATGGGCGCCAAGGTGCGCGGCGCCGGCACCCCCACCATCACGATTGTGGGGGTGGAGCGGCTGCACGGGGCCGACTACGCCGTGATCCCCGACCGCATCGAAGCGGGCACCTTTCTTCTGGCCGCGGCCATCACCCGCTCCACCCTCACCGTGGCGCCGGTGATCAGCGATCACCTGCGGGCGGTGCTCACCAAGCTCGAGGAGGTCGGCTGCCGGCTGGAGATCGACGGCACCTGCGTCACGATCACGGCCGACAGCATCCGCGCCGTCGACCTGCGCACCCAACCCTTCCCGGGCTTCCCCACCGATCTGCAGGCGCCGTTCATGAGCCTGCTGGCCACCGCCAGCGGCACCAGCGTGATCACCGAGAACATCTTTGAAAACCGGCTGCAGCACGTGGCCGAGCTGCAACGCATGGGGGCCGCCATCCGCATGCAGGGCAACACGGCCTTCGTGGAAGGGGTCAGCCGCCTCAGCGGCGCACCGGTGCAGGGCAGCGACCTGCGGGCCTCGGCGGCGATGGTGCTGGCGGGCCTGGCCGCCGAAGGGATCACCAGCGTGCAGGGCCTGGAGTACCTCGACCGCGGCTACGCCAACCTCGAGGGCAAACTCAACAGCGTGGGGGCCTCCATCCGCCGGGTGGGCTGAAGCCTCCATCCGCTCGGCCGACTTTTAGAGTCGCCGTCGCGGGAGCGTGCCGGAATTGGTAGACGGACTCGACTCAAAATCGAGCGCCTTCGGGCATGTGGGTTCGAGTCCCACCGCTCCCATCACCCCACCACCCCAGGTGTCACCCGCCCACTCGGCGGTGATGAACACCTATGGGCGGTTCCCCCTAGAGCTGGTGCGGGGGCGTGGCGTCTGGGTGTGGGACAGCAACGGCAAGCGCTACCTCGATGGGGTAGCCGGCATCGCCGTCTGCACCCTGGGCCACAGCAGCCGACCACTGCGCAAGGCCCTCAGCCGCCAGCTGGGGCGGCTGCAGCATGTGTCCAACCTCTACCGGATCCCCGAGCAGGAGCAGCTGGCCGCCTGGATCAGCGCCAACAGCTGCGCCGATCGGGTCTTCTTCTGCAACTCCGGAGCCGAGGCCAATGAGGCGGCCATCAAGCTGGCCCGCAAGCACGGCCACCTGGTGCGCGGCATCGACACCAGCACGGAGCGCGGCCCCCTGATCCTCACCGCCCAGGCGAGCTTCCACGGCCGCACCCTGGCGGCCGTCACCGCCACGGGCCAACCGAAATACCACCAGGGCTTTGAGCCCATGGTGCAGGGCTTCCGCTACTTCCCCTACAACGACACCGCCGCCTTTGAGGCGCTGCTGCAGCGCTGCGAAGCGGAGGGGCCGCGGGTGGCCGCCGTGCTGCTGGAGCCCCTGCAGGGGGAAGGGGGCGTGAACCCCGGCGATCCCGCCTTCTTCCAGCGGGTACGCGAGCTGTGCGACCAGCACAACATCCTGCTGATCTTCGATGAGGTGCAGGTGGGAGTGGGCCGCAGCGGCCGCCTCTGGGGCTACCAGAAGCTCGGGGTGGAGCCCGATGCCTTCACCCTGGCCAAGGGCCTGGGGGGTGGCTTCCCCATCGGCGCCCTGTGCGTGAAGGGCAGCGCCGACCACCTGCAGCCGGGGGAGCATGCCAGCACCTTCGGCGGCAATCCGATGGCCTGCCGCGCCGGCCTCACCATTGCCGAGCAGCTCAGCCGCCGCAACCTGCCCGCCCATGCGGAGGCCATGGGGCAGCTGCTGCAACAGGCCCTGGCGGATCTGGCCAGTCGCCACGCCGACATCGCCGAGGGGGCCCGCGGCTGGGGCCTGCTGCAGGGGTTGGTGCTGCGGCCTGAGGGGCCCAGCGCCATCGATGTGGTGAAGGCCGCCATGGCGGAGGGCCTGCTGTTGGTGCCCGCCGGCCCCACCGTGGTGCGATTCGTGCCCCCCCTCACCATCCAGCCGCGCCACATCCGCCTGGCCGTGCGCAAGCTGGAACGCGCCCTGCTCTCGTGCCTGGCCCAGACCGCTTCGACGACCTGATCGCCCCCTTCAGCCGCCGGGGTGTCGACCTGGGGCTGGAGCGTTTAAGGGCGGCCCTCGAGGAGCTGGGCCATCCGGAACGGCACTACGCGGCGGTGCAGGTGGCCGGCACCAACGGCAAGGGCTCCATCAGCACCATGGTGGAGCGCATCGCCAGCGCCGCCGGCATCCGCTGCGGCCTCTACACCTCCCCCCATCTGCTCAGTTGGTGTGAACGGATCCGCCTGCCCCAGGGGCTGATTGCGGAAGCCGAGCTGCGGCGTCTGCTGCAGGAGCTGCAGCCCCTGGCCCTCCGCCACGACCTCACCCCCTTCGAACTGGTCACCGCCGCGGCCTTCGTGGCCTTTGCCGAGGCGGGCGTGGAGCTGGCGGTGCTGGAGGTGGGCCTGGGGGGCCGGCTCGATGCCACCACCGTGCATCCCAATCGGGCGGTGCTGGCCTTCGCCAGCATCGGCCTCGACCACACCGAAGCCCTGGGCCCCACCCTGACGGCCATCGCCGGCGAAAAAGCCGGGGTGCTGCACGCGGGGGCCCGGGCGGTGAGCGGCCCCCAGGCACCGGAGGCGGCAGCGGTGCTGACGCAGCAGGCCCAGCGCTGCGGCTGCCCATTGCGCTGGGTGGAGCCCCTCCCCACCCCGGCGGACGGAGGCCCAGAGCTGGGGCTGCGGGGGGAGCTGCAACGCCACAACGGCGCCGTGGCGGTGGCCGCGGCCGAGGCCCTGGCGGAGCTGGGCTGGCCCATCAACCGCGACGCCATCCACCAGGGCCTGCGCCAGGCCCGTTGGCCCGGGCGCCTGGCCCGGCACCAGTTCCGGGGCAGCCCATTGCTGCTGGAT
>BJHC01000133.1 GCA_014191535.1 Cyanobium sp.
ATCACGGCGACGCGTTGGCGACCGGGCTGCTCGGCCAGGTCGTGGGCGGAGATGCGGGAGGTCATGGCGGACAGCAGGGGTGCAGGGGAGGGGTGGTGTACTGAAGCGGGTAGCCGGCGGCGCGCCAGCCGCTGATGCCGCCGCGCAGGTTGGCCACCCGCGTGCGGCCGGCTTTGAGCAGCTGTTGGGTGGCCAAGGCTGAACGGCTGCCGGAATGGCACAGCACCACCAGGGGCCGGCCATCGGGAATGGCGGAGGCGCGGCTCTCCAGCTCGGGGAGGGGGATCAGCACGCTGCCGGCAATGTGGCCATCGGGGCCGTCGAACTCCTCGAGGGAGCGAACATCCAGCAGGGTGATCTCCCCCTGGTGCTCGGCCAGCCAATCCGGGTTGAGTTCCGGCAGGCCGGCGAAGCTGCGGCCCAGGGGCGCCCAGGCCTGCACCGGGGCCTGCTCCCTGGGTTTTCCGGAGCGCAGGTTGCCCGGCAGGGCCTCGGCGATCTTGTGGGGGTGGGGCAGCTTGAGGTTGTCCATGTAGCCCACAAAGTCACGCTCATTGGCCGTGCCGCCGAGGCGCGCGTTGAAGGCCTTCTCTTCCGCCACGGAGGTGACGCCGCGGCCGGTGTAGTCGTGGCCGGGATAGAGCAGGCAATGCTCGGGCAGTGAGAAGAGCTGGCCGGTGATCGAGCGGTAGAGGGTTTGGGCGTTGCCCTGCTGGAAGTCGCAGCGGCCGCACCCACGCACCAGCAGGGCATCGCCGGTGAAGGCCATGCCGTGGTCATCGAGCACGAACGACACACAGCCGTCGGTATGGCCCGGGGTGCTGCGCACCTCCAGGGATCGTGCGCCGAAACGCACACGGTCACCGTGCTCGAGGGGCAGGGTCACGTTGTCGGCGCGGGCGGCGGTGGCCAGGCCGATGGCGCTGCCGGTGGCCTGGTGCATCAGCCAGCTGCCGGTCACGTGGTCGGCATGGGCGTGGGTGTCGAGACAGGCCACCAGCTCGATACCGAGCTCCCGGATCAGGGCGAGATCGCGATCGTGCTGTTCAAACACGGCGTCGATCAGCACCCCTTGGCGGGAGGCCACATCCGCCAGCAGGTAGGTGAAGGTGCCTGTGGCAGCGTCAAACAGCTGGCGGAAGAGCAGCGGCTGGCCACCGGCGGCGGCGGCGAGGCTGATGGGCGCAGCGGCCATGGCGGTGGCGGCGTGTTGTTATGAGCATACACGCATAAAGCTCAACGGAGGGGTTTGCGGCCGCAGGCCTGCACCACAGCGCTGACCCCCTGGTGATACGGGCCCTCGCTGATGGGGCGCTGACACTCCCGCAACACCAACCACTCCAGTCCCGCCAGTTCGCGCCGCAGGTCGTCGGCGCTGATCAGCAGGTCCGCCTGGGGTGGCCCGCCCGTACCCAGGGCCAGTTGGGCCGGGGTGTAGGCCTCCAGAATCAGATGGCCGCCAGGGCGCAGGGCCTGCACCGCACGCCGATGCACCACGGCCCGCAGGTCGGTAGGCAAGTGCATCCAGATGGCGACCACCAGGTCGACGCTGGCGACGGCGGGCTCAAAGGTCGCCAGGTCGCCGCACACGGTGCTCACCGTCACCCCTCGCCGCTGGGCCAGTTGCTCGGCGCGGGCCAGGCCGACGGGGCTGAGGTCCTGAATGCACACCCGATGGCCCAGGGCCGCCAGGTGCACCCCGTTGCGGCCTTGGCCCTCCGCCAGGCAGAGGGCCTCCCCCGGCGGAAGCCCCTGGGCCTGCTCGGCCAGGAAGTCGTTGGGTTCGCTGCCGTAGGCGAAGGCCGCTTGCCCGTAGCGACCGTCCCAGAACTGGCGTGGGTCCTGCATAATGCGGCTATCGGCATAGGCCATTGTCATGGGTGCGCCGGGCGCTCTGCCCTCCCCGGAGCTGCTGGAGCAGTTCAGTCAGTTCTTCCGCCTGCTGAGCGAGCCGGCGCGGTTGCAGTTGCTCTGCCAGCTCAAGCAGGGGCCCACGGATGTGGCAACCCTGATCGAAGCCACCGGTTTTTCCCAGTCGCACATCAGCCGCCAGTTGGGGCAGCTGCAACGCGCCGGCCTGGTGCGCTGTGAACGGGAGGGGGCCCGCACCATCTGGCAAGCCGACGGCGACCTGGTGGATGAGCTCTGCCATCTGGTGCAACACCGGCTCAAGCGCCGGCTCGAGGCTCAGCTGCAGCAGCTCGAGCCGGCGTGATGGTGCGGGGAGCTGCGGCCTAGGCCGCCGCCGCCGCCAGAATCGCCAAGGTGTCACGCTCCACCTGCTCGGCGGTGGTGCGCACCGCGCTGGCGGGGCTACTGGCGGTGAGCAGCTCCAGGGGAGAGATCAAGCTCACCAGCGTGGCCCCTTCATGGGTGCCCACAGCGATGCGGCAGGGGAGAGCCGCCGCCAGGGCCGGCACGGCCGCCAGCAACGCCGCGGCGTGGCCCGGGTGGCAGATCTCATACACCTTCACGGCATCTCCGAAGGCAAACCCCTTGCTGCGCAGCGTGTCGCCCACGTTGTGACTGGCGAGGATTCCATAGCCCTGCAGGCTGCACGCCTGCTCCAGTTGATGGCAGGCCTGCTCGAAGGGCTGGGAGGCGGTGCGGCTGTGGAGCATGGCTCGATAGAACGCTGTTATGACCATAAGCGCATAACAGCGCATCGGCGCCAGTGCGGCTGGCGCCCCCGGTTCAGGGGTAGTGGTTGGGCACGAAGAACTGTTCGTTCAGGGGCGGCCGTGTGTAGCTGGCCTCGGTGCGCCTGGGGGGAAGCTTCACCGCTTTCGGGGTCATGTCCTCGTACGGCACCTTGCTGAGCAGATGGCACATGCAGTTGAGCCGTGCACGGCGCTTGTCATCCGCCTCCACCGTGAACCAGGGCGCTTCCGGGATGTTGGTGCGGGCGAACATCTCATCCTTGGCGCGTGAAAAGTCCACCCATCGGTCGCGGGATTCCAGATCCATGGGGCTGAGCTTCCAGCGCCGAGCCGGGTCGTTGAGGCGCGATTGGAAGCGCGCCTCCTGCTCCTCATCGCTCACCGAAAACCAATACTTGATCAGGGTGATGCCGGAGCGCACCAGCATCCGCTCGAACTCCGGGCAGGAGAGCATGAATTCATCCACCTGCGCGGGGCTGCAGAACCCCATCACCTTCTCCACGCCGGCACGGTTGTACCAGCTGCGATCAAACAGCACGATCTCTCCAGCGGAGGGGAAGTGCTCCACATAGCGCTGGAAATACCACTGGCTGTTCTGCCGATCCGATGGCGTACCCAGGGCCACCACCCTGCAGCCCCTTGGATTCATCGGCTCGGTGATCCGTTTGATCGTGCCGCCCTTGCCCGCCGCATCGCGGCCCTCAAACACCAGGATCAACCGAAAGCCAACGTGCTTGATCCAGTACTGCATTTTGACGAGCTCCACCTGCAGGCGATAGAGCTCCGTTTCGTAAAACGGCCGATCCAGTTTCGGCAGCCTGCCCTCCTCGCTTCCCGGGCCCAGGTCGCCCACCATGGCCGCCGGCATCTCGCGCGCTTCTGGCTGGCCTGTATTCGGCTTGGACCGTTGGTGCGCGGTGCCCTTGGGCTGGTGTGTCTTGCCCATGCCGCTGACGGTGGCCGATGCCGAACTGATGTCTCTGGCATAGCGCCATTCCCCCTGGCTTGAACCGTTGCCTGCAGCACACTGTTGAGACCGGAGCTTGCGGGCGACCCGTCACCTAGGCCTTCATGCCGCCGCAGTCCTGCCAGCGATGAAGCAATGCACTGAGCTCTTGCTTCATCGCCAGCAGCTCCGCCATGCGCTGATCAATCGAATCCAGCTTTGTGGTGATGCTGGCCTTCAGCACCGAGCAGTTGCACACCCCGGAGCGGCGCACCTCAAGAATGCGCACCAGCTCCGCCAAGGGAACATCCATCGCCCGCAGGGCACGGATCAGGGCCAGATCGGCCAGAACCGCGGCATCGAACAGGCGGAACCCGCCCTCCGAGCGAGTCGTGGCCTCGATCAATCCCTGATCGCAGTAAAACCGGATGGTCTTCACAGACACGCCAGAGCGCCGGGAGACCTCACCGATGCGCAGATAAGGACCCCCTTGAATCTGGGGAGAGGCCTTCGCCGTCCCTGTCGCAGCCACCGCCACTCTCCAGCAAATGGACAGTGACACTCTAATGACGCGCTCATCCGTAGGGCAGATGACGTGCCCAGGCTGACCGGGCCGCCTAGGGTTGATGAACGTTCAAACCACGGCGCCATGGGCCGACCCGTTGCTGTTCTGAGCACCGTGCTGCTCGGATTGGTCATGGCCAGCCCCATGGCGATGGCCTGCGGAGGCGGTGGATCGGGGGGCTATCGCAAGCCGGTGCGCCCCGAGCACTTCAATCAGAGGGGCGGCAACCAGGCAAACCAGTCGCCGGCAGCCACATCACCGTCTCAAGCCCCAGCCGGTCAATCAGCAACCCCCGGAACGTTCAGCTGAGCTAGCAGCTGAAGGTTGGCTTTAGTAGCCCAGCCAACTGA
>BJHC01000134.1 GCA_014191535.1 Cyanobium sp.
TTGCCCTGGCCAACACCAACCGCGCCGATCTGTTCCTCAGCATCCACGCCAACGCCCTGAGCCTCTCGCGCCCCGACGTGAATGGCATCGAGACCTTCTTTTTCCAGGACGGCCGCTCCCGCCGCCTGGCGGAGGCGGTGCAGACCCAGATGCTGCGCGTTTCCCCGGGCAGCCCCGACCGCGGCGCCCGGCCGGGCCGGTTCTTCGTGATCCGCCGCACGGTGATGCCCTCGGCCCTGGCGGAGATGGGCTTCGTCACCGGTGAGCTCGATTCCCCGCGCCTGGCGGATCCCGCCTTCCGCCAGCGCATGGCCGTGGCGATCGCCACCGGCCTGCTCAATTACCTGGTGGCCAATCCATGAGCGCCGCGCCCATCGGCATCTTTGATTCCGGTGTGGGCGGTCTCAGCGTCTGGCGGCAGGTGGTGCACCACCTGCCCGGTGAATCGGTGCTCTACCTGGCGGATCAGGCCCATGTGCCCTACGGCAACCGCAGCGCCACCGAGATCCAGGGCCATTGCCTGGCCATTGCCGATCACCTGGTGCAGGCGGGTTGCAAGGCGATCGTGGTGGCCTGCAACACCGCCTCGGCCGTGGCGCTGCAGCCCTTACGTGAGCGGTTTTCGCAGCTGCCGATCCTGGGGCTCGAACCGGCGGTGAAGCCGGCGGTGGGTCTCACCCGCAGCGGTGTGGTGGGGGTGATGGCCACCCCGGCCACGTTCCAGGGGGAGCTCTACCGGGCCACGGTGGGCCGCTGCGCCGGTTCGGTGCAGGTGGTGGAGCAGGTGTGCATCGGCCTGGCGGACCTGGTGGAGCAGGGCCAGCTGGAGGGGCCGGAGTGCGATGCCACCCTGCGGCGCTTCCTGGAGCCGATGCTCGCGGCCGGGGCCGACACGATCGTGCTGGGCTGCACCCATTACCCGTTTGTGATCGAGGCGATCCGGCGGCTGGTGGGCCCCGGCCTGGCGGTGCTCGACCCCGCCCCCGCGGTGGCGCGCCACCTGGGGGAAGTGCTGCAGCAGCGCGGTCTGGGCCTCGCGCCCGGCGCCGTCGCGCCGGAGCACCGCTTCCTCACCAGCGGTGATGCCGCCGCCTTTGATCGGGCCGTGGCCCGGCTGGTGGGGGCCGATTGCCGCAGTCAGCCGCTGCGCTGGTGCCGCAGCCCTGAGGGGGTGTCGGCGCTCGTGCCCGCCTGAGCCGGCGGCCGGCGGCCCGCGCCTCCTAGGATCGCGGCGCCGCAGGGGGACATGGCCACGGTTGCAGAGCTGCTTCAGCCCGTCGAGGCCGACCTTGAGGCTCTGCTCAGTGATCTGCGCAGCCTGATCGGTGCGGGCCATCCGATCCTGCAGGCCGCCGCCGAGCACCTGTTCAGCGCCGGTGGCAAGCGCTTGCGGCCCGGCATCGTGCTGCTGATCTCCCGCGCCCTGGCGGCCGATGGCGAGCTCAGCAGCCGCCATCGGCGCCTGGCGGAGATCACCGAGATGATCCACACCGCCTCGCTGGTGCACGACGACGTGGTGGATGAGGCCTCCACCCGCCGCGGGGTGGACACGGTGCACAGCCGGTTCAACCACCGGGTGGCCGTGCTGGCGGGCGACTTCCTGTTTGCCCAGGCCAGCTGGCACCTGGCCAACCTCGATGACCTCGAGGTGGTGAAGCTGCTCTCGCGCGTGATCATGGACCTGGCCGACGGCGAGGTGCGCCAGGGCCTGTTCCGCTACGACACGGGCCAGAGCTTCGAGACCTACCTCGAGAAGAGCTACTGCAAAACCGCCTCCTTGATCGCCAACAGCGCCCGGGCCGCCGGCGTGCTGAGCGGTTTGCCCGCAACCCAGCTCGACAGCCTTTATCGCTTCGGTCGCCAGCTGGGCCTGGCGTTCCAGGTGGTGGATGACATCCTCGACTTCACGGGCAGCGACCAGCAGCTGGGCAAGCCCGCCGCCAGTGACCTGGCCAGCGGCTATCTCACCGCCCCGGCCCTCTATGCCCTCGAGGAGCGCCCGGCCCTGGCGGGGCTGATTGAGCGCGAGTTCAGCCAGGAGGGCGACCTGCAACAGGCCCTCGAGCTGGTGCGCGGCAGCACCGCCATCCAGCGCTCCCGTGCCCTGGCGGAGGGCTTTGCCAACGAGGCCCGCGAGGCCCTCACCTGGTTGCCCGCCTCCGAGAGCCGCAGCGCCCTGCTGGCCCTGCCCGAATTCGTGCTCAGCCGTCTGTACTGAGGGCCTCGGCCCGCAGGGCGGCGATCACCTGGTGCAGGTTGGTGAGGATGTCGCTCACCCCGGGGTAACTGCGCGCCAGCGCCTCCCCATCCAGGTGATCGGGTGGCAGCACATGCACCCTGCAGCCCGCGGCCCGGGCCGCCGCCACGCCGGCGGGTGAATCCTCAAAGGCCCAGCAGGCGCTTGCCGGCACCCCCAGCCGCTGCGCCGCCAGCAGGAACACATCCGGTGCCGGCTTGCCCCGCTGCAGTTGGGGATCATCCCCATGCACCCGCACGGTGATCCGCTGCAGCCAGGGGTGCGGCCGTGCCTTGAGCTCCACCGCCTCCCGGGAGCTGCTGGTGGCCAGGGCCATCGGCAGCCCATGGGCATGGCAGTGCTCCACCAGCTCCGGAGCCCCCGCCATCGGCGGCGCCTGCACCAGCAAGGCTTCCGCGATCGGTTGGCGCACCGCCAGCAGCTCCGCCGCGCTCAGGGCCGGACCGCCGCTGGCGGCGATCCAGCCGCGCACCTGGTCGGCGCAGTCGAGCCGGCGGCGGCCCCGCAGGGCCATCAGCTCCTCGCCGCTGAGCTCCCGCCCGAAGTGATGGGCGGCCCGCTGCCAGGCCTGGGCATGCAACGGCTCGGTGTCGAGCAGCAGGCCGTCCAGGTCGAACAGGCAGGCGGCGGGCAGAACCATGCCTCCATCTTCCGTCAGCAGCGGCCTGACACTGCGTGACAGCGATTCAGCCGATGGACATTCCTCGCTTGAATGGGCGGACGCTGTTCCTGCTCCATGTCCGAGGTCGCCCCCAGCTCCGGCATCGAATCCGTGCTGCAGGAGCAGCGGCTGTTCGAGCCGCCGGCGGCCCTGGCGGCTTCGGCACGCATCGGCTCCCTGCAGGCCTACCGCGAGCTGGTGGCCCGGGCCGAGGCCGACCCCGATGCCTTCTGGGGGGAGCAGGCCCGCAGCCAGCTGCATTGGTTCGAGCCGTTCCACACGGTGCTCGACTGGAGCAATCCCCCCTTCGCCCGCTGGTTTGAAGGGGGCACCACCAACCTCAGCTTCAACTGCCTGGATCGCCATCTGAATGGTCCCCGGGCGGACAAGACCGCGCTGATCTGGGAGGGGGAGCCCGGAGATGAACGCCGTTTCACCTACCGCCAGCTGCACGCTGAGGTGTGCAAGGCCGCCAATGCCCTCAAGGCCCTCGGCATCGGCAAGGGCGACCTGGTGGCCCTCTACATGCCGATGGTGCCCGAGGCCGCCATCGCCATGCTGGCCTGCGCCCGCATCGGCGCCCCCCACTCGGTGGTGTTCGGCGGCTTCTCCGCCGACGCCCTGCGCGATCGCCTGATCGATGGCCAGGCCAAGGCGGTGATCACCGCCGACGGCGGTTTCCGCAAGGACAAGCCCGTGCCGCTGAAGCCGGCGGTGGATGAGGCCCTCTCCGCCAACGGCGGGGCCCCGAGCGTGGAGCACGTGCTGGTGGTGCAGCGCCTGGCGGGGGCCGCCGGCCCCTGCGCCATGGCCCCCGGCCGTGACCACTGGTGGCACGAGCTGGTGGAGGCCCAGAGCGCCGACTGCCCGGCCGAGCCCATGGCCAGCGAAGACCGGCTGTTCGTGCTTTACACCTCCGGCTCCACCGGCAAACCCAAGGGGGTGGTGCACACCACCGCCGGCTACAACCTCTGGGCCCACCTCACCTTCCAGTGGATCTTTGACATCCGTGAGGACGACATCCACTGGTGCACCGCCGACGTGGGCTGGATCACCGGCCACAGCTACATCGTCTACGGGCCGCTCTCCAACGGCGCCACCACGGTGATGTACGAGGGGGCGCCGCGCCCCAGCAAGCCGGGGGCCTTTTGGGAGGTGATCCAGAAGCACCGCTGCACGATCTTCTACACCGCCCCCACGGCGATCCGCGCCTTCATGAAGGGCGGCCGTGAGGTGCCCGATCAGTACGACATGAGCTCCCTGCGCATCCTCGGCACCGTGGGGGAACCGATCAACCCTGAGGCCTGGATGTGGTATCGCGATGTGATCGGAGGCGACCGCTGCCCGATCGTCGACACCTGGTGGCAGACGGAAACCGGTGGCGTGATGATCAGTCCCCTGCCGGGGGCCACCCCCACCAAACCCGGCTCCGCCACCCTGCCCCTGCCGGGCATCCAGGCGGACATCGTCGACCACGACGGCAACTCCCAGGGCGCCGACCAGGGGGGCTACCTGGCGATCCGTCGCCCCTGGCCGGGGATGATGCGCACCGTGCACGGCGATCCCGATCGCTTCCGC
>BJHC01000135.1 GCA_014191535.1 Cyanobium sp.
ATTACACCTCACTATCGATGGATTCCGTGCAATGCAGCAAGTTCATGGAGCTTGGACAGCCGATCATCACCGTGGTGCGCCGGCGCTACTGCGAAGCCATGCTCAATGGTGATCTCTGACGCCGAATGCCGCCCCAGAAGTCGGGAGCAGTATGCAGAAAACGCATAAAACGCCCGGGGTTTCTCCTGGCTTAACTTTGAGCGAGAAGCACGCTCCATCCAGTGCAGCTCAAGCTCTTCAGGCTCTTGGCTGGATCAGGAGCTGTTCTTGCCCTCTCGAGCCTTGGCATCCCAGCCAGTGCAGGACCGCTCGACTTTCCAGCTCCAACCAGGGCAACCTGCTTGAACAAACAGCAGGTCATCGATGACATCAAAGAGCGCTACAGCGAGAACGCCAAAAGCGTCAATCCCCTCTACGCATGGGTCTTCCAAAGCCGTAAAAAATTAGCCTTCGAATACGAACAGGCCGAGGACGCCTTCAGCGCAGCCTGTGAACGCACCCTGATGGAAACCTGCTCCGCGTTGACGGCCCGCAGCCCGGACACCAGCTGGCAGTCCATGACATCGCTCCAGGGGTTACCAGAGCAAATGCGGCGCAAATCCAGTCCCTGCGTGGACACCTGGTATCGACTCCTGGAGCGGCGCAATGGCTTTGTGGTGTTTGAGGTCACCAAAACGGACCGACGCCCCCGCGAAATCAACTATCGCTGGATGACGCCCGACCGGCTGGAGATCCAGTGCTCCACCATGCAAGCCAAGGTTGGGGACAACTGGCTGCAGGTGCGCAGAGGCAGCTTGGGCTGGATCGGCGCCCAGGTGTACTGCTAGCCGAACCTCAGCCGATCCCCGTGCGGGCGATATCGAGCACATCCGCCATGGAACGGATCTGGTCCATGGTGTCCCGCAGCTGACCGGCGCTGAGCAGCTCCACCCGCAGATCGATGCGGGCGGGCTTGCCGGGGTTGGTGCGCACGCGGGCATCGCTCACGTTGATGCGGTGGTCGGAGAGGCGCGTGAGGATGTCCTTGAGAACCCCCACCCGATCCAGCACCTCGATCCGCAGCTGCACGGGGTAGCGGCGCCGTTGTGCATCGGCCGCCAGGGGGTTCCATTGCACCGGCAGGCGCCGTTCCACCGGCACGGCGGAAAGGTTGCCGCAATCCTGGCGGTGAATGGTGATGCCGTGGTTGCCGAGGGCCACGGTGCCCACGATCGCTTCGCCGGGCAGCGGGCTGCAGCAGCCCCCCAGGCGGTACTCCAGGCCCTCGAGCCCCAGGATCGGACTGGCATCGCCATGGCTGGTGGCAGGCAACGGGGACGCGGCCGCCTGCTCCCCCTGGGCGGACACCGTGCGGGCCAGCTCCTCGTTGCTGAGCACCGGAGTCGCCACCGCTGAGGCCAGGCGCAACTCCTCCCGCAGGCGGTTGAGGGCCTGATGCAGGGTGACGCCCCCGAAACCGATGGCGGCCAAGAGGTCGTCGGTGCCCACCAGGTTGCAGCGGCGGGCCACCTTGGCGATGGCTTCGCCGTGGAGCAGGGCATCGAAACCATCGCGGCCCAGCTCCCGCTCGAGCATGGCTGTGCCGCGCAGGATGTTCTCCTCGCGGTGGCTCTTTTTGTACCACTGGCGGATGCGATTGCGCGCCGTGGGGGTGGCCACAAAATTCAGCCAATCGAGGCTGGGGTGGGCCGCCTTGGAGCTGATGATCTGAACGAAGTCGCCGTTCTGCAGCGGCGTGGCCAGGGGGCAGAGGCGGTCGTTGATGCGCACCCCCTGGCAGTGGTTACCCACCTCCGAGTGGATGCGGTAGGCAAAATCCACCGCGGTGGAACCCTTGCGCAGGCCCACCACATCCCCCTTGGGGGTGAACACGAACACCTCCTCGTCGAAGAGGTCCTCCTTGATGGAGCGCAGAAAGTCGCCGCTGTCTTCACCAACGTCGTCCTTCTGCCAATCCACCAGCTGCCGCAGCCAGTTGAAGCGCTCCGCATCGGCGCCGGAGGCGGCAGGGGATCCCCCCTCCTTGTATTTCCAGTGGGCGGCGATGCCGAACTCCGCCACCTGGTGCATCTCGGCGGTACGGATCTGCACCTCAATCGGCCGATGGCGACCGATCACCGCCGTGTGCAGCGATTGGTAGCCGTTGGGCTTGGGCAGGCCGATGTAGTCCTTGAAGCGACCGGGAATCGGGCGGAAGGTGTCATGCACCACCGCCAGGGCGCGGTAGCAGCTCTCCAGGTTGGGGCAGATGATCCGCAGGGCCGCCACGTCGTAGATCTCGTGGAAGGCCTTCTGCTGGCGCTGCATCTTGCTCCAGATGCCGTAGAGGTGCTTCGGCCGACCACTCACGTCACAACCCTCCAGGCCGGCGGCCACCAGCCGCTCCCGCAGCAGTCCGGCGGTCACCCCCAGCCGCTCCTCCCGCTCGGAGCGTTTGGTGGACACCTGCTGCTGAATCTCGCGGAAGGCGTCGGGCTCCAGGATCTTGAAGGCCAGATCCTCCAGCTCCCACTTGAGCCGGCCGATGCCGAGACGGTTGGCCAGCGGGCCGTAGATCTCCCGGGTTTCGCGGGCGATGCGCTGCTGCTTCTCGGGCTTCAGGGCCCCGAGGGTGCGCATGTTGTGCAGCCGGTCCGCCAGCTTCACCAGCACCACCCGGATGTCGCTGGCCATGGCCAGGAACATGCGGCGCAGGTTTTCGGCCTGGGCTTCGGTTTTGTTGGTGAAGTGGATGCCGCCCAACTTGGTGACCCCTTCCACCAACCCCCGCACCTCGGCACCGAAGTGCTGTTCGATCTCCTCCGGGGTGACCTCCGTGTCCTCCACCACGTCGTGGAGGAAGCCGGCGGCGATCACGCTGGCGCTGGCGCCGATGTCCCGCAGCAGATCGGCCACCGCCACCGGGTGACAGATGTAGGGCTCGCCGCTGGCCCGCACCTGGCCGTCATGGAGCTGATACGCGAAGTGGAACGCCGCCGCCAGCAGGCCTTCGGTATCGGTGGGGCAGCTGTCCCCCACGCCAGGGGGCACGTGTTCGATGCAGCGCCGCAGCCAGTCCGGCAGCGTGATGCCGTAGTCGTCTGGGCCGTGGATGGCCTGCGGGCCGAGCAGGGGGCCGGCCGACACCGCTGCCGCCGCCCCGGAGGCAGCCGCTTCAGCCGTGTCGGGCACCGCCTGCAGCATGGCGCGCAGCAATTAGGCCCATCGTATGCAGCGGCTCAACACAAACCGACCCCCGGTGTGCAACCCGAGTCGATTCCGCTGTCAGCCTGGGCGGCAATCGGGTTGCAGCAGCCGGCCATGACCCCATCACGCCGCAGCGGGCCGGTGCTGCACCTGGAGCAGCTGAGCGTGCGCTACCCGGGGGCCGAGCACAACACCCTCGATGGACTCGACCTGCACCTGCAGGCCGGGGAGCGGCTGGCGCTGGTGGGACCCTCGGGCTGCGGCAAGAGCACCGTGGCCCGGGCGGTGCTGCAGTTGCTCCCGCAGGGCAGCCGCTGCGGCGGCGGGCTGGAGCTCTGCGGCCAAGACCCGCGCCAGCTGCGGCGAGGCGCCCTGCGGCAGCTGCGGGGGGAGGCGGTGGGGCTGGTGTTCCAGGACCCCATGACGCGACTCAACCCGCTGCTGAGCATCGGCGAGCACCTGGCGGACACCCTGGCGGAGCACCGGCCAGCCTGGAAACGGCACCAGGTGCGGCTGCGGGCCGAGATGCTGCTGGAGCGGGTGGGCATCCGCGCCGACCGCTTCGGCAGCTACCCCCACGAATTCAGCGGTGGCATGCGCCAGCGGCTGGCCATCGCCCTGGCCATGGCCCTGGAGCCGGCCCTGGTGATCGCCGATGAACCCACCACCAGCCTCGATGTGGCGGTGGCGGGGCAAGTGATGGCGGAGCTCTGCCAGCTCTGCGAGGAATCCGGCAGCGCCCTGCTGCTGATCAGCCACGACCTGGCCATGGCCGGCCGCTGGTGCCAGCAGATCGCCGTGCTCGATCAGGGCCGCCTGGTGGAGCAGGCCCCGGCCCAACAGCTGTTGCTGCACCCCAGCTCGCCCCTGGCCCAGCGGCTGGTGGGGGCGGCCCGGGCCCGGGAGGGGGGGCGTACGCCGGCGGCACCAACCGAAGCACCACTGCTGCTGGAACTCGACGACCTGCGCTGCTGGCATCCCCTGCCGGGGCTGCCCTGGCGGCGGCGTTGGTACCGCGCCGTGGATGGGGTGAGCCTGCAGCTGCGGCAGGGGGAAACCGTGGGGGTTGTTGGGGCCTCCGGCTGCGGCAAGAGCACCCTCTGCCGCGCCCTGATGGGCCTGGTGCCGGTGCGGGGCGGCAGCGTGCGGCTGCAGGGCCAGAACCTGCGGCAGCTGCGGGGGGAACCGCTGCGGCGGGCCCGGCGCCGCATCCAGATGGTGTTTCAGGACCCCCTGGCCTGCCTCAACCCCGCCATGGCCGTGGGCGATGCCATCGCCGATCCGCTGCGGATCCACGGGCT
>BJHC01000136.1 GCA_014191535.1 Cyanobium sp.
GGGCGGGCAGGGGCGAAACAGCAGCTCCGTGCGCCCCACCGGCAGCTGCGCCAGGGCGCGGCAGCTGGCGCCGGCGGGATCCGGGCGGGGATCCTCCAGCAACTGCAGCTGCAGCCGCCGCCCGATGGGGTCCGCCGCCTGCGGAGGCGGTTGCCCGGCCTGACGGCACAGCCACAACAGCGGCAGCAACCCACAGACAGCGATCAGCCAGGGCCGTGAGCGCCCGCCCCAACCGCAGCGGCGGATCCAGGGGACAGCGGCCATGGGGCGACCCGGGCATCAGCAGCGCAGACAGCATTCCCCTAGGGTTCGGCGTCAGTCCCCATCGCCATGCCGCGCCTGCGGTTGATCGCCAGTGCGGTCCTCTGCGCTGGCCTCTGCCTCGCCAGCCCCGCCCCGCTGGCTCAGCCACGCACGGTGACCGTGGCCGCCGGCGACACCCTGGAGGAACTGGCCCAGCGCTACCGGGTGAACCTGCAGGAGCTGATCGCGCTCAACGCCATCAGCGACCCCACCCTGCTGCAGATCGGCCAGGTGCTGAAACTGCCCCAACCCAACGCGAACGCCGGCCGCTCAGCCAGCCCGAGCCCAGCGCAGGACAGTCCGCCGCCACCGCCCGGCAGCGGCACCCAGGCGGCGGCGGCCCTGCTGCTGAGCCCAGCGGAGCGGCGCGATCGGGCTGAACTGGAACTGCGGGAGCAGTCGGGGCTGGCCCGCTGGAAACGGTTCAACCAGACGGCCGTGGATTGGGCCGGCTGGCGCCTGCACCCCGGCGGCGTGCGCATCACCCTGGTGAAGCCATCCATCGCCGATGTGGGGGCCACCACGGCCCTGGCCACGGCGGTGGCAGTCCAATGCGAGAGCCTGCGCCAGACCTGGCGGATCGATGGCAGCTGGCAGCGTTGGCAGACCCCGGCGGCGGGGTCGGTGGGTCAGCGGATCGTGCTTGATCTCTGCAGCAACACCCTCGACAGCCCCGCGCTGCCGGTGCCGCCGGCCCCTTAAACCGCCACAGCCTGCTTCTGCAGCAGCGGGAAACCCAGCGCCTCCCGTTCCGCCAACCAGGCCTCAGCCACCTGCCGCGCCAGGTTGCGGATGCGGCCGATGGTGGCGGTGCGCTCGGTCACCGAGATCACCCCACGGGCCTCCAGCAGGTTGAAGGTGTGGCTGCACTTGAGCACGAAATCCAAGGCCGGCGCCGGCAGCTGCTTGGCCACCAGATCCGCCGCCTCCGCCTCATAGAGGGCAAACAACTGCTTGAGCCGCTCGGGGTTGGAGGCCTCGAAGTTGTAGGTGCACTGCCCCTTCTCGAACGGCAACCAGATGTCGCCATAGGAGCGGTTGCCGTCCCAGCTGAGCTCCCAGATGCTCTCCACGTCCTGGAGATACATGGCCAACCGCTCCAGGCCGTAGGTGATCTCGATCGACACCGGCCGGCAGTCGAGGCCGCCGCACTGCTGGAAGTAGGTGAACTGGGTCACCTCCATGCCATCGAGCCACACCTCCCAGCCCACACCCCAGGCGCCGAGGGTGGGGGATTCCCAGTTGTCCTCCACAAAGCGGATGTCGTGATCGCGGGCGCGGATCCCCAGGGCCTCCAGGGAGGCGAGGTAGGTCTCCTGGATGCCGTCGGGGCTGGGCTTGATCAGCACCTGGTACTGGAAATAGTGCTGGGCCCGGTTGGGGTTGTCGCCGTAGCGGCCATCGGTGGGACGCCGGCAGGGCTCGGGGTAGGCCACGGCCCAGGGTTCCGGGCCGATGGCCCGCAGCACCGTGTGGGGGCTCATCGTGCCGGCACCCTTCTCGGTGTCATAGGGCTGCAGGATCAGGCATCCGCGCTCCGCCCAGAAGCGGTTGAGGGTGCTGATGATGTCCTGAAAATGCACGGTGTCTCCTGACGCGGAGGGCGGGGCCGGCGGCGCAACGCCCAAGCGGCGATTCTGCCGAGCCGCCGTCCAGACGGGCCTGCTTCAGGCCACCAGCTCCAACAGGCCCATCTGACCGGCGGCCAAGGGGCGGTGGCGGGCCTGGCTGAACCCGGCATCGCGGGCCAACTGACCTTGCTCATCCCCGCAGGGGAAACGGGCGATGCTGTCCTCCAGGTAGGCGTACTGGGCTTCCATGCCCGCCCGGCGCGCCAGGGGCACCACCAACTGGCGCAGATAAAAGCGCTGAAAGGCAGCGGTGGTGCTCTGAGGATCCGCCACGCGGTTGAAATCGAGCACCGCCGCGCGCCCACCGGGCCGCAGCAACCGCCGCAGCTCCCGCAGGCCCGCTGCGGCATCCGCCAGGTTGCGCAGCCCGTAGGCCATCACCGCCCCATCGGCCCAGCCATCCGCCAGGCCCGTATCCAGGGCATCCCCCTGGCGGAACTCCACGGGGAGCCAGGGCCGCCGCGCCGCCCGCTGCCGCGCCTGCCGCAAGGGAGCCGCCGCCGCATCCAAGCCCAGCACCAGCCCGCCGGGGCGCACCTTCTCCGCCAGCACCAGCGCCAGATCACCCGTGCCGCAGCAGAGATCGAGCAAGCGCTGGCCCGGCTCGGGCTTCAGCCAGGCGATGGTCTGGCGCTTCCAAAGCCGGTGCAGCCCCAGGCTCAGGGCGTCATTGAGGCGGTCGTAGCTGGGGGCAATGTGATCGAACAGGTCGCGCACCTGCTCGGGATCACCGGGGCGAATCGCTGCTGGCATCCCAGGGCAGGGAGATGCCGTTGAGGCTGACACCTCCGGCGGCGAGCTGGGCTTCGATCCGATCGGCGCTGGTGAAACTCATCACCATCACCGTGGCCAGGCCCACGGCGGCACAGCACACCATGCAGCCCGCCAGCATCAGCGAGAACTCCTTGCGGTCGGAGGCGGCCTGCATCAGCTGCAGGGCCCAGGCCACCATCGCCACAACGGCCAACACCATGACCACCGCCAGGGCTGTGGAGTGGGGTTGGAGCAGCGCCTGCACGGCGTTTATGAAGAAGCTGTGACGACTGTAAAGCCGCTTAACAATGGGCCGCGAGCGGTCTCAGGTTGAGGCCGCGCCGCAGCAGGTCGGCCTTGATCTGCTCCACCGTGAGCACCCCGTCGTGCAGCAGCGAGGCCAGCAGCGCCGCCGAAGCATGGCCGCCGCCGGGCCCCGCATCCAGCGCCTCGGCGATGTGGTCGATGCAGCCGGCACCGCCGCTGGCGATCACCGGCACGTCCACCGCATCCGCCACCGCTCGGGTGAGCGCCAGGGCATAGCCCGCCTGGGTGCCATCGCCATCCATGGAGGTGAGCAGGATCTCTCCGGCCCCCAGGGCCACCACCCGCTGGGCCCAGGCCACGGCATCCAGCCCGGTGTTCTCGCGGCCGCCCTTCACATACACATCCCAACCCGGCTGGCCGTGCTCCCGGGCCCGGGCATCGATCGCCACCACGATGCACTGACAGCCGAACCGTTCGGCACCGCGGGCCACCAGGTCGGGATCACGGACCGCTGAGGAATTGAGGCTCACCTTGTCGGCACCGGCCCGCAGCAGCTCAGTGATGCCCTCGACGCTGCTGATGCCGCCCCCCACGGTGAAGGGGATGGTCACCGCCTCGGCGGTGCGGCGCACCAGGTCCACCAGGGTGGCGCGGCCCTGGTGGGAGGCGGCGATGTCGAGGAACACCAGCTCATCGGCGCCGGAGGCGCTGTAGCGGCAGGCCAGCTCCACCGGATCGCCGGCATCGCGGAGCCCCACGAAGTTGACGCCCTTCACCACCCGACCGTCGGCCACATCCAGGCAGGGAATGATCCGTTTGGCGACCATGGCGGCAGGCAGCAGCGGCAAGGAACGCCAGGGGGGCTGGCGTCTCCGGGGGTTAACCTGACGCCACTTTTTCATCGCGCCGGCCATGTCCCAGGCTGCCATCACCATCGGCTCGAAGGTGCGGGTCACCCGGGTGCGCGATCGCATCCCCGCCGAGCTGGTCGCCGCCCTGCAGGCCGACGCCACCGGCACCGTGAAGGACTTCAAAGTGACCGACGGCAAGGGCATCGGCGTGGTGGTGCAGCTGGCCAACGGCGCCACCACCTGGTTCTTCGACGACGAAATCACCGCCGCCTGAAGCCCACCTCGTGAGCGAATCCCCCAACCCCACAGCCGCCAGCGGCGCAGGAGCCCGGCAGCTGCTGGGGATGAAAGGTGCCAGCGGCACCTCCAACATCTGGAAGATCCGGCTGCAACTGATGAAGCCGGTCACCTGGATCCCACTGATCTGGGGGGTGCTCTGTGGTGCCGCCGCCTCCGGCAACTTCCATTGGCGCCTTCCTGAAGTGGGCGCCTCCATCGCCTGCATGCTGATGAGCGGCCCGCTGCTGGCGGGCTACACCCAGACGATCAACGACTACTACGACCGCGAGATCGACGCGATCAACGAGCCCTACCGGCCCATCCCCTCCGGTGCCATTCCCCTCGGCCAGGTGAAGGCCCAGATCTGGATCCTGTTG
>BJHC01000137.1 GCA_014191535.1 Cyanobium sp.
TTCACCGTGAGCAGGGCGGCCATGTAGGCCACCGGGTAGTGGGCCTTGAGGTAGGCGGTCTGGTACGTCACCGCGCCATAGGCGGTGGAATGGCTCTTGTTGAAGCAGTATTCGGCGAACAGCACCATCTGCTCGAACAGCGACTCGGCGATGCGCGGGTCAACGCCCCGTTCACTGGCCCCCTTCACGAAGATGCTCTGGTGCTTCTCCATCTCGCTCTTCTTCTTCTTGCCCATGGCGCGCCGCAGCAGGTCCGCCTCGCCGAGGGAGTAGCCCGCCAGGTCCTGGGCGATGCGCATGATCTGCTCCTGGTAGACCATGATTCCGTAGGTCTCGCGCAGGATCGGCTCGAGCTTGGCGTCGGCGAAATCGATCGCCTCGCGGCCGTGCTTGCGGTTGATGAACTTGGGGATCAGGCCCGCATCCAAGGGTCCCGGTCGGTAGAGCGCCAGGATTGAGGAGATGTCCTCCAGGGAGGAGGGTTTGAGGTCGCGCACGATCTGGCGCATGCCGCTGGATTCGAGCTGGAAGATGCCCTCCAGATCGCCACGGGCCAGCAGGCCGTAGGTGCCCGGATCGTTGAGGGGCAGGGCGTCGGGGTCGAGCTTCTCGCCGGTGCTCTGCTCCACCAGATCGATGGTCTTGTCGATCATGGTGAGGTTCTTGAGCCCCAGGAAATCCATCTTCAGGAGGCCCATCGATTCGACGTCCTCCATGAAGTACTGGGTGATCACCTGGCCATCGTTGTTGCGCTGCAGGGGCACCACCTCGTCGAGCGGATCAGCGGCGATCACCACCCCGGCCGCGTGGACGCCGAAGGTTTTGTTGGTGCCCTCGATGCGCATGGCCATGTCGACCCAGCGCTTCACCTGCGGGTCGTTCTGGTACTTCTCGCGGAACTCAGGCGCCGGCGATTCCTCACCGATCATCTCCTTGAGCTTGGCGGGCTTGCCGCGCACCACCGGAATCAATTTCGCCAGCCGATCGGCGTCGCCGTAGGGGATGTCGAGCACCCGCGCCACGTCCTTCAACACCGCCTTGGAGGTCATGCGGTTGAAGGTGATGATCTGGGCCACCTTGTCCTCGCCGTAGCGGCGGGTGACGTAGTCGATCACCTCACCGCGGCGCTCGATGCAGAAGTCGGTGTCAATATCCGGCATCGATTTGCGTTCCGGGTTGAGGAAGCGCTCGAACAGCAGGCCGTTGGTGACCGGGTCGATATTGGTGATCCCCAGGGCGTAGGCCACCAGGGAGCCGGCGGCGGAACCACGGCCGGGCCCCACCGGGATGCCGTTCTCCCGGGCGAAGCGGATGTAATCCCACACCACCAGGAAGTAGGTGGGGAAGCCCATCTGCTCCATCACCTGCAGCTCGAAGGTGAGCCGTTCGCCGTAGGTGGGCTCGAACGGATCGCTGTCGCGTAGCCCCAACCGGGCCCGCAGCCCCTGTTCACTCACCTCCTGCAGATAGCTGACGGCGGTGTGGCCGTCGGGGATGGGGAAACGGGGCATCTGATAGCGCCCGAGGATGTCGTAGTCCTCCACCTTCTCCGCCACCACAGCGGTGTTGGCCACCGCCTCGGCCACCACGGCCGGATCGAGGTGGTCGGCGAACAGGCCGAGCATCTCCTGCTCGCCCTTGATGTATTCGGTGCCCGTGTAGCGCAGGCGCTTCTCATCGCTCACCAACTTGCCGGTGAGGATGCAGAGCAGGGCGTCGTGGGCCTCGGCGTCGTTGCTGGTGAGGTAGTGGGCGTCGTTGGTGGCGATCAGGGGGATGCCCAGCTCCTGGCTGATGCGCACCAGCTCCACGTTGACGATGCGGTCCTCGGGGGAGCCGTGGTCCTGGATCTCCAGGTAGAAGTCGTCGCCGAAGACGCCCTGGTACCAGCGGGCCACATCGCGGGCCACATCGGGGCGGTTGCGCAGGATCGCCTGGGAGAGCTCACCGCCGAGGCAGGCGGTGGCCACGATCAGCCCTTCGCTGTGGCGCTCGAGGGTGGCCTTGTCGATGCAGGCACGGGCAAAGATGCCGCGCCCGCGCATGCCGCGCAGGTGGCTGATGCTGGTGAGCTTCACCAGGTTGCGGTAGCCGACCGCGTTCTTGGCCAGCACCACCAGGTGGTAGCGGCGCTCCTTCTTGGGGGGGTTGGGGTCGTCGAGGGAGCCGTTGATCACGTACATCTCGTTGCCGATGATCGGCTTCACGGATGTGCCGCGGCACAGCTTCAACAGTTCGATCGCCCCGTACATCACCCCGTGGTCGGTGAGGGCGAGGGCGGGCATGCCCAGTTCTTCCGCCCGCTTGACCATGGCCGGCAGCTGACTGGCCCCATCCAGGAGGCTGTAGTCGCTGTGGTTGTGGAGCGGAACGAAGGCCAAGGGCGGAGCCGGAACGACCGGAGCAGCGGAACCGGTGGTGGTTTCCGCCCCCAGGCTAAGGGCCAAACGCTAGATGTAGTGCTTCAGGGCACCAGCGCCGCCGCCGGCCGCTGCGCCATCACCCGGGCCGCCTGTTCGTAGTGCCAGGCCACCTGCAGCAGCCGCTCCTCCTGCAGCACCCCGGTGATCAGCTGCACCCCGATCGGCAGGCCGGCGGTGTCGAACCCGCAGGGCAGGCTGATGGCCGGCAGGCCCGCCATGTTGGCGGGGATGGTGAGCAGGTCGGCCAGGTACATGGCCAGGGGGTCCTCGCTATGGGCCCCGAAACCAAAGGCGGTGGTGGGGGAGGTGGGGGTGAGCAGCACGTCCACCGTGTCGAAGGCGCGGTCGAAATCGCGGCGGATCAGGGTGCGCACCTGCTGCGCCTTCTTGTAGTAGGCATCCACGTAGCCGGCGGAGAGGGCGTAGGTGCCGATCAGGATGCGGCGCTTCACCTCATCGCCGAAGCCCTCGGCGCGGCTGCGGGCGGTCATCTCCGCCAGGCTGGCGGCATCGGCAGCCCGGTAGCCGTATTTGACGCCGTCGTAGCGGGCCAGGTTGGCGGAGGCCTCCGAGGGGGCGATCACGTAGTAGGTGGCGATGCCGTCGTTGAAGCGGGGGCAGCTCACCTCCACCAGCTCACAGCCCAGGGCCTGCAGCTGCTCCGCCGCCGCCTGCACCGAGGCCTTCACCTGGGGGTCGAGGCCTTCGGCCTCCATGCATTCGCGCACGATGCCCACCTTGAGGCCCTTCACCGGCTTGGTGAGGGCAGCGCGGTAATCGGGCACCGGCGCCTTGAGGCAGGTGGAGTCGCGGGGGTCCTCGCCGGCGATCACCTGCAACAGCTCGGCGGCATCGGCCACGTTGGTGGTGAAGGGGCCCACCTGATCCAGGGAGCTGGCGAAAGCCACGAGGCCATAGCGGCTGACGCGCCCATAGGTGGGTTTGAGGCCCACCACGCCGCAGAAGGCGGCGGGCTGGCGGATTGAACCGCCCGTGTCGGAGCCGAGGGAGGCCACGCACTCACCGGCGGCCACGGCGGCGGCACTGCCCCCGGAGCTGCCGCCGGGCACCTTCTCCGGATTCCAGGGGTTGCGGCTGGGGCCGAAGGCCGAGGTCTCGGTGGAGCTGCCCATGGCGAACTCATCGAGGTTGGTCTTGCCCAGCAGCACCGCACCGGCATCCCACAGCCGCTCGGTGACGGTGGATTCGTAGGGCGGCACGAAGGTCTCCAGCATGCGGCTGGAGCAGGTGGTGCGGATGCCCTTGGTGCAGAGGTTGTCCTTGATGGCCAGCGGCACACCCGCCAGGGGCGGCAGGGGTTCACCGGCGGCACGCAGGGCATCGATGCGGTCGGCATCGGCGCGGGCGCGTTCGGCGGTGATCTCGAGGTAGGCGTGCACGCTGGGCTCCACAGCCTCGATGCGGCTGAGGTGCTGGTCGGCCAGTTCCCGGGCGGACACCTCACCGCGGCTGAGCTGCTCGCGCCACTCGGCGATGCCCATCAGACCCCTGCTGTGTTGCTAGGGGCGACGCTATCAGTCAGCGCTGTGGAGGCTGGGGAGCCCGCCCTAGCCCTCGCTGCTGATCGTCAGCGGTTCGCCGCGGCGGGTGCGCAGCAGGGTGTGGCTGAGTTCCGCGGCCCCTTCGCTGCGCAGATCCGCCAGGAAGGGGGCCAGGGCCGCCTCCAGGCTGCTGCGCCGCACGTAGGGCCCAAACCAGTAGGTGACATCCGGCTGGCGGGATTCCACGCGGGCCCACCAGGCCAGACCGAGCCCATTGGCGACACTGCGCAGGGGCTGGAGCACGGTGGTCATCGGCCCTGGGGCGCAGTGAAGTCTGTGGCCATTGTGGCTGGACGGGTGCCGATCGCAGCCGTCAGAGCTGAATGTCGGCGGAGAAGCTCGACCCGAACGGGGGCTCCAGCCCAAGAACGAGGGCTGGGGCTGGGGCCTCAGCCGGAGCCGAGGGCTCCGCAGGGGCTTCTTGCTCCGACACAGGCTCGGTGGGCGACTGGAGGTCAGCGTCGGGCTGGACG
>BJHC01000138.1 GCA_014191535.1 Cyanobium sp.
GCAGCAGCGGTTCCGGCGGGGGCGGCTGGGGCGAGCTGGTGATCACCATCGAACCGTGGACCGGCAGGCCCACCGGAGAGCACCCATGCTGATCAGCGCGGCAACAGGCCGCAAGGCCCCAGGGTCATGGCCCCGAGGCTGAGGCGCCGCAGCACGGGCCAGCGGCCCAGGGCCGCCAGGGCCCACCGACGCAGCGGCAACAGCAGCGGGTTGCGGTTGGAGAACAGTCGCACCAGGGCGTCGGTGGCCAGCAGCACCATCACGATGTCGAGCCCTCGGCGGCGGGCGTAGCGCCGAGGCAGGCGGCGGGCGGCCAGGCGACCCGCCACCACCCGCTGGGCCAACTGATGCAGGGCCTGCACATCGCGCCAACAGAGGTTCAGCCCCTGCCCGCCCACAGGGTGGGAGCGATGGGCCGTTTCCCCCACCAGCACCACGGGACCGCGGTGCAGCGGCCAGGCCAACTCCAGCGCCAAGGGGAAGGCGCGGGGCTGATCGAGCAGCACCTCCGGTTGCAGGGTTTCCGGCAGGGCGGTGGTTAAGGCCTCCAGAAACGCCACCGGCTCCAGCTGCTCGAGACGCCGCAGCTCCGCCAGGGGAGCGCTCCACACCAGCTGAAAGGCCTGCCCGCCGAGGGGCAACACCGCAAACGGGCCCTGGGGGCGAAACAACTCCCAGGCCTGATCCGGGGCGGAGCCCCGCAGCCCCACCTGCACCGTCAGACACCCCTGGCGGTAGGGGCGGCTCCAATGGCGCAGGCCGGCGGCCTGGCGGCAGGGGGAGCGGTGCCCATCGGCCGCCACCACCAGATCCATGCCCGAGCGGCGCTGGGCCGCATCCCCCAGCTGCAGGGCCACGGCTGGCTGCTGGTGCAAGGCCTGCAGCAGCACCTGCATCCAGGGTTGGTGCTGCAGGATCCAACCCACCGCGGGGTCCGTGGCGCGAGGACTGGATCGCGGCAGATCCGCGCCGGTGAAGCTGATCTGATCGCCCGTGGCCCGGTCACACAACTCCAGGCGCCGAAATGGGGCCAGGTGCGGCAGCAGTGCGCTCCAAAGGCCCAATTGCTCCAGCAGCGCGCGGCTGGAATGGGTCAGGGCGTAGGCACGGCTGCGGTTGGCCAGGGCCTCGGCCGTCAGGGGGTCGTCCAGCTGCACCCGCCAGCCCGCCTGGGCCAGGGCCAGGGCGGCCAGGGATCCCGTGGGGCCGGCCCCAAGCACCTGGGCCTGCGGCATCGAGGTAGGCACCGCGGAACCCAACAGCAATCACAAAAAAACCGCAGCACGATTCTGTGCTGCGGTTCGGGGAAGTGCGCGGCCGTGATGGCCGAGCTGGAAATCAGCCGATGCCCAGCAGACCGCGGGTGAAGGACTCACCGCCCAGGGCCAGCTCAGTGGCGAGCAGGGCAATGAAGCCCAGCATGGCCAGGCGGCCATTCAGCTTCTCGGCGCGGTCGTGGAAGCCCCAGCCGTTGTCGGCGTCGACCACGAGCATGCGGGGCTCACTGGCGAAGGCGTTGAGGCGGCCGCCGTCTTCTTCGGTCACGGTGGCACCGCGGATCACGGCGGGGGCGGAGGGATTGGCCTGAACCATGGGGCTCCTTTGGAATGCTCGAATTGTAACGCAATATTGCGCGTTGTAACACTGCCGTTAAGCGCGGCCGGCAGGCGACGCGACCTCAGCGCAGCCGCCGCAGGCACAGCTCCTCAAACGCCGGCCGCAGCAGGAAGGGATACTCCCCCACCCACAGCTTGAGCTGGGGCAACCAGGCATCGCTCAGGGCACCCACCCGGGAAAAGTCGGGGCGCTCGCTCAACACCAGGCAGCGCACCACCATCCCCACCTGGATGGCCTTGTGCTTCTTGTCGTAGGGGAAGCGGATGCTGCCCAGGTAGCCGTCCTCATCCTCCAGCTCCAGGCACAGCCAGGTGCGGCGGTTCTCCACCAGCTCGAGGCGCCCCTGTTTGTCGGTGGTTTCCTGGCGCCCCTCCACCAGTTCACGGGTGTAGAGGTCGGCCACCTCCCCCTCGAAGATCGCCCCGGCGGGGTAGCGGCGCAGGGTGGCGTTCTTGCGGCTGGCCTCCACGATCGGGCCCCAGAGCCAATACAAAACAAAGGTGAGGCCCACCACGAGCATGATCGGGGCCGCCTGGCTGGACATGGCCACCCCCTGGCTGATCAGCAGCGAGATCACCCCGGCAATCACCGAAATGAACACCCGCTGCAGCAGCTTCTGGGGGCTGCCGCTGCAGGCGTTGAACTGCGGGCCGGTGGCCACGGCGGGGATCAACCGCGGCAACTCTCCAGGGCGGAGCGGAATCAGCATGGCGCCAGTGTCGGCTCAGACCGCCCTCAGAGCAACCGCTCCAGGCCGTACACCAGTCCAGGCAGCTGCCGCACTTTGCGCACCGTGAGCAGCACGCCGGGCATGTAGGCGGAGCGGTCGATGGTGTCGTGGCGCAGGGTGTAGGTCTCCCCCGGGGCGCCGAACATCACCTCCTGGTGGGCCACCAGGCCCGGCAGACGAATGGAGTGCAGCCGCAGGCCGCTCTCGCGCTGACCGCCGCGGCTGCCCGCCAGGGTCTCGTGTTCCTCCACCTGGGGGGGGTTGAAGGATTTGCCCAGCTCCTCCATCAGCTCGGCGGTTTTGATGCAGGTGCCGCTGGGGGCATCCGCCTTGCGGTTGTGGTGCAGCTCGGTGAGTTCGGCGAAGTCATAGAAACGGGCCGCCGCGGCCGCCGCCTGCTGCAGCAACACCATGCCCACCGAGAAATTGGGAATCACGGCGCCCCCCATCGAGGCCTTCTCGGCAAAGCTGGCCAAGTCGGCCAGTTGCTCGGGCGAGAGGCCCGTGGTGCCGATCACCGGATGCACCCCGTAGGCGATGGCCGCGCGGGTGTGCTCGTACACCACCGAGGGATGGGTGAAATCCACCAGCACCGCCCCGGCACCGGGGCCGTCGTTGCGCACCGCCTGGCTGGCCTGGCAAAGGCTGCCCTCGAAATCGGAGCAGATCGCCACCTCCAGTTCGCCAAGCCCCAGCTCCAGCCCCACATCCGCCCCCTCCTTGCCGGGGGTGGTGTCGATGGCCGCCACGAGGCGGCAGTCGGGGGCCTGGTGCACCGCCTTCACCACCTCAGCGCCCATGCGCCCCAGGGCGCCGGCCACCACCACGGCGATCGGCTGACCTGCGCCGGCTTGAGGGGACGCGCTGCTGCTGGCCATCGGTGGAGGGCGATGCGGTGGGATGAATCCGAGCCTATGGGGCCCCACAGGCCTTGTAACGGCTCGGCCCTCGGGCTCGCAGCCGCGAAGGGCCCTTCGTAGGCTGCTTCACATTGCTCAATCAGCGCGCATGTTCACGCAGGTCCGCTCCGCCTCCCGCCGCGTCACCCCCGCGGAGGTGAACGGTCGGGCCGTGATGCGGGCCGTGTATGTGGTGCTGGAGCCGCAGTACCAAAACGCCCTCACCCAGGCGGCCACGTCGCTCAACGATCAGAACGGCCCCCTGGCCATCGACCTCAGCGGTTACCTGATCGAGGAGCTGCGCGACCCGCAGAACTACGCCGACTTCTGCGCCGATGTGGCCGAGGCGGATGTGTTCATCGCCTCGCTGATCTTCATCGAAGACCTGGCCCAGAAGGTGGTGGAGGCGGTGGCCCCCCACCGCGACCGGCTCAAGGCCGCCGTGGTGTTCCCCTCCATGCCGGAGGTGATGCGCCTCAACAAGCTGGGCACCTTCTCCATGGCCCAGCTGGGCCAGAGCAAGTCGGCCATCGCCGGCTTCATGAAGAAGCGGAAGGAGGCCGGCGGCGCCGGTTTCCAGGACGCCATGCTCAAGCTGCTCAACACCCTGCCCACGGTGTTGAAGTACCTGCCGGTGGAGAAGGCGCAGGACGCCCGCTCCTTCATGCTCAGCTTCCAGTACTGGCTGGGGGGAACGCCGGACAACCTGCGCAACTTCCTGTTGATGCTGGCGGACAAATACGTGTTCCCCCGCAGCAAGGGGGGCGAGGGGGCAGACCGGCCCGAGCTGCAGGTGGCCGACCCTGTGGTCTTCCCCGACCTGGGCATCTGGCACCCCCTGGCCCCGGGGATGTTCGAAGACCTGAAGGAATACCTCAACTGGAGCGCCAGCCGCAAAGACCTCTCCGAGAAGGCGCGCCAGGGCCCGGTGATCGGCCTGGTGCTGCAGCGCAGCCACATCGTCACCGGCGATGAGGCCCACTACGTGGCCGTGATCCAGGAGCTCGAATACCGCGGCGCCACCGTGATCCCGGTGTTCTGCGGCGGCCTCGACTTCACCAAACCGGTGAACGCCTTCTTCTACGACCCGATCAACCCCGACCAGCCCCTGGTGGATGGGGTGGTGTCGCTCACCGGTTTTGCCCTGGTGGGGGGTC
>BJHC01000139.1 GCA_014191535.1 Cyanobium sp.
GGTTGAGCAGGGGCTGGCCCATCAGCCAGCCCAGCAGCACCACCACCGCCACCAGGGCTAGGGCGCTGCCCACCAGCACCTTGGCCAGGCCATCGAGGCGCTCCTGCAGCGGCGTGCTCTCACCGCCGGCGGTGTTGATCAGTTCGGCGATCTGCCCCAGTTCGGTGGCCATGCCGGTGGCAGTCACCACCGCCAGGCCCCGGCCGCGCACCACCTCGGTGCCCTGGAACAGGCAGTTCTGCCGCTCCAGCACGGGGGTGTCCGCCTCCAGCAGCAGCTCCGCCTGCTTGAACACCGCCTCCGCTTCGCCGGTGAGGGCGGCTTCGCGCACCCCCAGATCGGCCACCTCCAGCAGGCGGGCGTCGGCCGGTACCCGGTCGCCCGCCTCCAGCCGGATCAGGTCGCCCGGCACCAGCAGCTCACTGGAGAGGCGCTGCCACTCGCCATCGCGGCGCACCTGCACCAGCGGCTGCGCCATGTCCCGCAGGGCCAGCAGCGCCTGTTGGGCCTTGCTCTCCTGCAAATAGCCCAGCAGGCCATTGAGGATCACGATCACCAGGATGGCGATGGCGTCCTTCGGGAATTCCTGCTGGTGCAGCGACACCGCGGCGGACACCGCCGCCACCGCCAGCAGCATGATCAGCATCACATTGCTGAACTGATCCCAGAGGATCTCCAGGGCGCTGCGGCCGGCGCTCAGCTCGAGTTTGTTGGGGCCCACATCCGCCAAACGCCTGGCGGAGGCCGCGGTGCTCAACCCCTGGTCGCTGCCCTCAAGCCGTTGCAGGCACTCCGTGCCAGGCAGGCTGTGCCAGGCAGTTTGTTGCGGACGCGACACAACTGAACCCTGTTGTGGATTGGGGTGATTCAAGGGCAAACCAGTGCCATAAAAGCCCTCTAGCGGGCTCTGGCATGGATTGGGGTGGTTGGTCTAGAGAAACGGTCGCCGCTGATACATCCAGGGTCCCGGCGATGGCGGAGTGTGCCCTCGCGAACGTTGGCGAGGTTTCTCCCTTCCATGGTCCATGTCCCCATGGCCGGTGGTGGTCCTACCCCCCTGGCAGTTTTTGATCGATTCCGCACCAAGGCCCTGGCCAAGGTTCAGGAGCCCGAGCTGAAGCGCTACGCGGTGATGCTGCTGGCCTTCGGCGCCGGCCTGCTGCCCCTGATGGCCGGCTCTGCCAAGGCCGCCCTGGCCAAGGTGCCCACCGACGGTGCCGACACCCTGCTGATGCTGATGGGTTCAGCCCTGGTGCTGCTGATGACCCCCGGCCTGGCGTTCTTCTACGGCGGCTTCACCCGCGCCAAGAACGTGCTCAACACGATGATGATGAGCTTCTTCCTGATGGGGCTCATCGGTGTCGTTTGGGTGGTGGTGGGTTACTCCCTCGCCTTCGACACCGGCTTCAAGAGCCCCTTCATCGGTGGCCTGGGCCAGATGTGGCTCAATGGCGTGGGTGGTGAGCTGGGCGATGCCCCGCTGGCCGATGGCTTCGCCATCTCCGCCTCCTCCTTCGCCCTGTTCCAGGGCATGTTCGCGATCATCACCCCGGCCCTGATTTCCGGCGCCCTGGTGGAGCGCATCAACTTCAAGGCCTGGTTCTGGTTCTCGCTGCTGTGGAGCATCTTCATCTACTGCCCGATGGCCAAGATGGTCTGGGGTGGCGGCTACCTCGGCCCCTTCGGTGAGATCGGTGCCATCGACTTCGCCGGTGGCACCGTGGTGCACATCGCCGCCGGTGTCGGTGCCCTGGTGGCCACGGCCATCGTTGGCCCCCGCAGCACCTGGCCCAACAGCAAGCGTCCCCCCCACAACGTGCCGTTCATCCTGCTGGGTGCCGGTCTGCTGTGGTTCGGCTGGTTCGGCTTCAACGGCGCCAGCTATTTCGCGGCCAAGGGTGCGGGTTTCTCCTTCCTCACCACCACCCTGTCCGCGTCGGCCGCGCTGCTCACCTGGTGCCTGATCGAGTGGTTCCGGGATGGCAAACCCACCGCCGTGGGTGCCGCCACCGGTGCTGTGGCTGGTCTGGTGGGCATCACCCCCGCCGCCGGTTTCGTCTACATGCCCCAGGCCTTCATCATCGGTGTGGCCACCGCCACCGCCTGCTACATCGCTGTGCAGGTGAAGGCCGCCATCCAGTTCGATGATTCCCTCGATGCCTATGCCGTGCACGGCGTGGGAGGCACCGTGGGGGCTCTGCTCACCGGTGCCCTGGCCGCTCCGGCCCTGGTGCCCGCTGATTACTTCCCCAAATCGGCTGAGATCCTGGCCGCCGGTGGCAACGGCGCCCTGTTCGTGGCCCACGTGAAGGCGGTGCTGATCAGCTACGGCTTCGTGGGTGTCGGCACTGCTGTGATCCTCTGGATCGTCGGCGCCGTGGTGGGTCTGCGGGTCACCCCTGAGGAGGAGGAGCGTGGTCTCGACTTCGTCGCCCACGGCGAAGAGGCCTACGACCCGATGACCTACTGATAGGGCCCTGCCATGAAACAGATCACAGCTGTTGTGCGTCCCGGCAAGTTGGACGCCGTCAAGGCCGCCCTTGTGGCCATCGATGTGGTGGGTATGACCATCAACGACGTGCGCGGCTTCGGCCGCCAGAAGGGTCAGGTGGAGATCTACCGCGGCAATGAGTTCACGGTGGATTTCCTCTCCAAGATGCGGATCACCATCGTCGTTGCCGACGACAAGGTGGAAGCCGCCATCACCGCGATCACCGAGGCTGCGCGCACCGGTGAGATCGGCGACGGCAAGATCTTCATCACACCCGTGGAAGAGGTGGTGCGCATCCGCACCGGCGACCGCGGCAACGCCGCCCTCTGAGGCCCGTTGCCTTGATTGCCTTCAACCCCCGGCGCCTGCGCCGGGGGTTTTTTATTGCGCTTGCAGCCGCCGCTCGAGCAACAGCAACCCCACCACCGTGGTGCTGCTCACCATCAGCACCAGGGCGGAGAACTGCACGGCCGTGATCACCCCCGCCGCCAACGCGGTGCTGGCAAACACCAGGCCGGGCAGGCCCCGGGGCATCAGGCCGTAGATCACCTGCCAGCGGTCGATGCCAGCCCGGCGGTCGGCGGCGCTGACCCCCAGGCCGCACAGCAACTTGGACGCCACCGCCAGCAGCAGCAGCAGCAACGCCAGCCCCCAGGCCTGGCTCTGCACCAGGGTTCCAGCCTGGATGCGCATGCCCACGCTGATGAAATAGAGGGGCAGGAACACCTCCGAGAGCACCGTCAGCAGCCCCCCGAGCCGCTGCGGTTCCGGATGGAGGCGGTTGAGCAGCACGCCCCCCCACAGCGCCCCCAGCAGGGAGGTGAGCCCGCTCACCTCGCCGATCCAGGCCGATCCGATCAGCAGGATCAGCACCGCCAGGGGGCTTGCGGGTGCCGCACCGCCGCGGCGCCGCCACTGGCCCGCCGCCAGCAGGCTGAGCCCCGACGCCGCCAGCCCCAGGGCCATGCCGCCCCAGCCGGGGCCGTTGTTCCAGTTGCTGCCCCCCAGGGCCACCGACAGGCTCAGCAGGCCGATGGCCGGCAGGTCGTCGAGCACCGACACCCCCACCAGCAACCGGCCTGAGGGGGTGCGCAGGGCGCCCCGCTGGGCCAGCAGCCGCAGGGTGACCCCTGTGCCGGTGGCCGCCACGCAGGCCAGGCACAGCAGTGCGGTGGCCGGAGCCATGCCGAAGGCCTGGGTGAGCGGCCAGTAGCCCAGCAGGGGGGCCAGGCAACTCAGGGCCACCAGGCGCAGGATGGTGCCGCGGCGGGAGGCCAGCAGATCGGCCCGCACCTCCAGGCCCACCTGGAAAAACAGCGTCAGCACCCCCAGCTCGGTGAGGCCGCTGACGGGTTGGATCGCCTGGAAGGGCAGCACCGTGTTGCCCAGCAGGAAGCCGATCACCAGCTCCACCACGATCGCCGGCACCGCCCAGCGGGCCAGTTGGCCGGCGCTGAGCCGGGCCAGGGCCAGCCCCACCAGCAGGATCAGCAGGGTGGTGAGAACGGTGGGGGATTGCAGGGGGATGCCTCCGGGCGCTGCAGGGTGCGGTTAGGGCTTGGATTGAGCGGGTTCGGCCGATTCGGCGGGTTCCTTGGCGGGTTCCATCCGAGCCCCCAGGGCCTTGCAGGCACCGATCGGATCCACATCCGGTGCCACCCCCAGCGCTTTGCGCAGGGCATCCATCTGGCTCACCGATTGCAGATCCAGGTTGGCGGCCGCCTGCTCGCAGGCCAGCTTCTGCAGGGCCTTGGTGTCGGGGGGGCGGCAGCTGGCCAGAGCCAGCAGGGCTGCCAGGGCCAGCAGGGCGCGGGCTGCATGGTTCCCCAGGCCAACGGGGCGTGACGACATCGGCGGCTTCGGGCTCATCCATCCTCAACGCTAAGGAGTTTGCTCGGTGCTGGGTC
>BJHC01000140.1 GCA_014191535.1 Cyanobium sp.
TACCTGGGGGAGCTGGCGGTCGACCACCCGATCACCGCCGACCTACGGGTGGAGCGCAACGACGCCCTCAGCCTCGAACAGATCCGTGCGCTGGCGCCGGACGCGATCCTGATTTCGCCCGGGCCCGGCGATCCCGACCAATCGGGGGTGTGCCTCGAGGTGCTGCGGGAGCTCAGCCCCAGCGTGCCCACCCTGGGGGTGTGCCTGGGGCATCAGTCGATCGCCCAGGTGTATGGCGGCCGGGTGGTGCGGGCCAAGGAACTGATGCACGGCAAAACCTCACCGGTGCTGCACGCGGGGCAAGGGGTGTTTGCGGGCCTGCCCAATCCGCTCACGGCCACGCGCTACCACAGCCTGATCGCCGAGCGCGAGAGCCTGCCGGAGTGCCTGGAGGTCACCGCCTGGCTGGAGGACGGCACCGTGATGGGGCTGCGGCACCGCAGCTATCCCCACCTGCAGGGGGTGCAGTTCCACCCCGAAAGCGTGCTCACCCAGAACGGCCACCAGCTGCTCAGCAATTTCCTGGCCCAGGCGGCATCGAGCTGATCACAACTGCCGGCTAGGGTTCGGCCCACGCGCACATCGGGCGACCCGCTGCACCATGGCACTTGCGATCCGCTCCCTGGCTGCCCTGGGCGGCCTGGCGCTCAGCCTGACGGCCACGGGGCTGCCCGCCCTGGCCAACGGCGGCGTCACGATCACCAGCTATGGCCACAGCGCCCTGCTGATCCAAGGGGGTGGGGCCAGCGTGCTGATCAACCCCTTCCGGGCCGTGGGCTGTGCCACCGGCCTGGCGGAGCCCCGGGTGAACGCCAACGTGATCCTGGCCAGCAGCCGCCTGTTGGATGAGGGCGCCGCCGTGGCCAGCGGCACCATGCTCAGCAGCCCCGGCTCCTATCGCCTGGCGGGGCTGCGGATCGAAGGCATCGCCGTGGCCCACGACCGCTTCGGGGGGCGGCGCTTCGGCAAGGCCACCCTCTGGCGCTGGAAGCAGGGGGGCCTGGAGTTTGCCCACCTGGGCGGCACCGCCGCGCCGCTCAGCGCTGAAGACCAGGTGCTGCTGGGCAAGCCCGACGTGCTGATTGTGGGCGTGGGGGGCGGCGCCAAGGTGTACGACGGGGCCGAAGCCGCGGCGGTGGTGCGCCAATTGGCCCCCCGCCGGGTGATCCCCGTGCAGTACGTGAGCGGCCCCACCCCGAAAACCTGCGACCAAACCAGCGTGGAGCCGTTCCTGAAGGCCATGGCCGGCACCCCCGTGAAGCGGGTGGGCCGGGTGCTGAGCCTTCCGGGCAAGCTCGGCAACGGCCTCCAGATCGACGTGATGCGCTAGGTGGCCGGCGGCCTTAGCTGACCGGCAGCGCCTCGATCCGGGCGTAGGCCCGCCAGAAGCGTTGCATCTGCTCCTGGGTGCCGATGCTCACCCGCAGGGAGCCATCGATCAGGGGTTTGCCCGCCATCGCGCGCACCAGGATGCCCTCGGCCCGGAGGGCAGCATCCACCTGGGCAGCCTCGCCCCGGGGCCAGATCAACAGATAGTTGCCCCCGGCCACGTGGTGGCGCACCCCGGCAGCTTGCAGCTGGGCGGCGATCCAGTCGCGGGCGCGCAACACCTCCGCCACGTAGGCATCCACATAGGCCTGATCCGCCAGGGCGGCAAAGGCGGCGGTCACCGCAAAGCTGTTGATGTCGTACGGACCGGTGACCCGGCTGATGCGATCCACCACGGCCCCATGGCCGATGGCGAAACCGATGCGCAGACCCGCCAGACCGGCGGTTTTGGCCAGGGAGCGCAGCACCACCAGGTTGGGGGTGGCCTCGAAATCCGCCAGGGGCAGCACGCTGTCGCCGGTGAAGGCCTCATAGAGCTCATCCACCACCACCAGCGTGTCGGGGGCACTGGCCGCCAACTCCAAAACCAACGGCGGCGCCAGGCGGGTGCCGGTGGGGTTGTTGGGGTTGCAGATCAGCAGCAACCGTGGGCGCCGGGCCAGGGCGGCCCGGATCGCCTCCAGCGGAAAGGCAAACGCCTCCCCCTCGTAGGGGATCGCCTCGATGGCCATGCCCTGCATCTGCGCGCAGGGGGTGTAGTAGCCAAAGGTGGGGGAGGTGGTGAGCAACGTCTCCCCGCGGTCGCCATAGGCATGGAACACCGCATGAATGGCGGCATCGACCCCGTTGAACACCCCCACCTGCTCGGGCTGCAACGGCCGTGGCAGCTGGGCCACAACCGCCTCCCGCAGGCCGTCGTATTCGGGGTAGATGGCGATGTGATCGGCGGGGATGGCCCGCAGGGCCTCCACCACCCGCGGACTGGGCCCCACGGTGTTCTCGTTGAAATCCAACCGCAGCAGACCCCGGCGCCCCTCCAGGGGCGCGCTGTAGGCCTGCAGCCCCTCCACCTCAGGCCGCGCCGGGGGGAACGCCTGGCCGCCGGAACTGCCCATCTGCACTCCAGTCACATCCGCTCGAGGGTGGGAATGCCCAACAACCCCAGTCCCAGTTTGAGGGTGTCCGCCGTCAGGCGACAGAGGGCCAGACGGGCGGGGCGTGCGGCGGGCTCCGCCTTGAGCACCGGCACCTGGTCGTAGAAGCGGTTGAACACCTGGCTGAGCTCAAACAGATAGGTGCAGAGGCGATTGGGCAGCAACTCCTCCTCCACCTCGGCGATCACCGCATCGAAGCGCAGCAGCTCCCGCACCAAAGCCCATTCCTGCGGCTCCGTGAACGCCAGTGGGCCGCCGCCAGCCTCCCCAGCATCCAGGTCACCGCCCTTGCGGGCAATGCCGGCGATGCGCACCACCGCATAGAGGAGATAGGGGGCGGTGTTGCCCTGCAGGGCCAACATGCGATCGAAGCTGAACTGGTAGTTGGTGATCCGGTTCTGGCTCAGGTCGGCGTACTTCACCGCCGCCAGCCCCACGGTGGTGGCCACCTGTTGGATGAAGGCCTCGTCTTCGCTGCGGCCCTCCTCCGCCAAGCGGCGGCGCAGGTCGGCCTCGGAGCGCTCCACCGCCTCATCCAGCAGATCCCGCAGGCGCACGGTGTCGCCGGCGCGGGTCTTGAGCTTCTTGCCGTCCTCCCCCTGCACCAGGCCGAAGGGCACGTGCTCCAGCCGGCCGCCCTCGGGCAACCAGCCGGCGCGGCGGGCCACCTGGAACACCCCCGCGAAATGGTTGGCCTGGCCGGCGTCGGTCACGTAGATCACGCGGCGGGCCCCATCCCCCTCCGGGGCGGCACCGAAGCGATAGCGGATGGCCGCCAGGTCGGTGGTGGCGTAGTTGAAGCCGCCATCGCTCTTCTGCACGATCACCGGCAGGGCTTTGCCGTCCTTGCCGCTCACCCCCTCGAGAAACACGCAACGGGCCCCGTCATCCACCACCAGCAGTGCGGCGGCATCCAGGTCGGCCACCACCGCCTCGAGATAGGGGTTGTAGAACGACTCGCCGCGTTCGCTGAGGCGAATGTCGAGGCGGTCGTAGATCTTCTGAAATTCGCGGCGGCTCTGGTCGCACAGCAGCTGCCAGGCCTTGCGGCTCACCGGATCGCCCCCCTGCAGCTTCACCACCTCCTCCCGGCTGGTGGTCTGGAAGGCCTCGTCGTCGTCGAAACGGGCTTTGGCCTGGCGGTAGAAAGCCACCAGGTCGCCCAGATCCACCGCATCGGCGGTATCCAGGGCCTGGGGTGCCACCTGCTTGAGGTGGGTGATCAACATGCCGAACTGGGTGCCCCAGTCGCCCACGTGGTTGAGGCGCAGCACCGGGTGGCCGCGGAACTCCAGCACCCGTGCCAGGGAGTCGCCAATGATCGTGGAGCGCAGGTGCCCCACGTGCATCTCCTTGGCGATGTTGGGGCTGGAGAAATCCACCACCACCGGCGCCGGAGCAACGCCGCTCTGCTCAGCGGCGGTGGGCACCCCCAGGCGCGGATCCCCCAGCCGCCGCTGCAGCTCCGCCGCCAACCGCTCAGGGCGCAGGGTGAGGTTGATGAAGCCAGGGCCGGCGATCTGGGGCTCCAGGCACAGCGCCGTGAAGGCAGCGTCCCCCTGCAACTGCTCCACGACCGCCACCGCAATCGCCCGCGGGGCCTGACCAAGGGGTTTGGCCAGGGGCAGGGCCCCGTTGGCCTGGAAATCGCCGAATTCCGGCTTGCTGGCCGGGGCCAACTGCGGATCGAGGGGCTGGCCCGCCGCCTGGGCCGCTGCGGCCGCCTGCGGGAAGGCCCGTTCCATCGCCGACCGCAGCTGAGCTTCGAGGGTCTGGGCGATCCGCAGCATGGAATCCGAGTGCCGCCAGGGCGGCCTGAGCTAGTTCCGATCATCCCCCCCGGCCGGAAGAGGGCTCAGGCCTCGAAGCGCATGCTCAGGTCCAGCCTGCGCCTGCGGGTCATCGGCGCACTG
>BJHC01000141.1 GCA_014191535.1 Cyanobium sp.
CGCCCTGCGGCCCAATCCCCTGGTGGCCGTGGCCGGGGTGGTGATGGATCCGGTGGAGCTGGAGCTGGAGATCCCCGGGGCTGGGGGTGAGGTGGTGCGCTTCCGCCAGAGCGGGCCCTTGCTGATCACCCACTGGGGGTTCAGTGGGCCGGCCACCCTGCGGCTCACCGCCTTTGCGGCCCGCGCCCTGCAGGCCAGCGGCTATCGCGCCGTGCTGCAGGTGGATTGGACGGGCGGCCGCTCTCAGCCGCAGCTGGAGCAGCTGTTGGCCGACTGCCGCCGGGATCAGGTGCGCCGGCAGGTGAGCAACGCCCGGCCCTGGCCGGAGCTCAGCCGCCGCCTGTGGCAGCACCTGTTGGAGCAGCAGGGGGTGGAGCCGGAGCGGCGCTGGGCGGATCTGGCCAAGCGTCAGCAGCAGGGGTTGCTCGAGGCCCTGCGCCGCAGCCGCTATGCGGTGGCGGGCCGCGGCCCCTTCGGGGAGGAGTTCGTCACCGCCGGTGGGGTGCCCCTGGGGGAGGTGAACCTGGCCACCATGGAAAGCCGCCGGGTGCCGGGGCTGCACCTGGTGGGGGAGCTGCTGGATGTGGATGGCATCACCGGCGGCTTCAACTTCCAGCACTGCTGGAGCTCCGGTTGGCTGGCGGGCCAGGCCATCGCCGAAGCCGCTCGGGCCGCTGCAGGGCCTACTTGATCTGATCGAAGATCGAGAACATCGGCAGGTACATCGCCAGCAGGATCGAGCCCACGATGCCGCCCACGATCACGATCATCGCCGGCTCCAGCATGGCCGTGAGCGCCTTGACGGCGGCCTCCACCTCGTCTTCGTAGAAGTCGGCCACCTTGGAGAGCATGGCGTCCATCTGGCCGGTTTCCTCCCCGATCGCCAGCATGCTCACCGCCAGCTCGGGGAACACCCGCTTGCTGGCCAGGGCCGCGCTCAGGGGAATCCCCTCCAGCACCTCCTGCCGGGAGCTGACGATCGCATCGGCGATCACGGCATTGCCGGCGGTGTCCTGCACGATCTCCAGCGACAACAGGATTGGCACGCCGGCCCGGGTGAGCGAACTGAAGGTGCGGCAGAACTGGGCGGTGGCGGTTTTCTGGATCAGGTCGCCGAACAGCGGCAACCGCAGCAGCAGGCCATCCACCTGGCGGCGTCCGCTGGCGGTGGCCACGTGCCGGCGGTAAAGCCATACCCCCACCGCCAGGGCCGCCAGCAACAGCAGGGCGAAGGACGAGCGCAGCAGGGCGCTCAGATCCACCATCAGCTGGGTGAACAGGGGCAGCTCGGCTCCGAGGTCTTCGAAGATGCCGGCGAAGGTGGGGATCAGGAAGATCGTCATCCCCAGGAACACCAACACCGCGATCGCCAGCACCGCCACGGGGTAGCCCATGGCCCCCTTGATCTGGTTCTGGAGCTTGGCGTTGCCCTCCAGCAGCTTGGCGAGGCGCCGCAGGCTCTCATCCAGCACCCCGCCGGCTTCGCCCGCCTCCACCATCGCCACGGTGAGCGGGTCGAACACCTGGGGCCAGCGCCGCAGGGCCGCCCCCAGGCTGCCCCCCTGATTCACATCGGCGCCCACGGTTTCCAAGGCGCGTTTGAACAGGGGCTGGCGCTGCTGCCGGGCCATCAGATCGAGGCTGCGCACGATCGGCACCCCCGCATCCACCAGGGCCGCCAGCTTGTTGGCGAACAGCGCCTTCTCGCGCACCCCGGGGCGGGCCTCCAGCAGCCGTGCCAGATCGAGCCCTGCGGTCGCGAGGGTCTGCACCGGCTTCTGCACCGGCTCCAGGCTGGTGGGCACGATGCCCCGCTGCCGCAGCTGGCGGCGGGCGCTGGCGGCGTCGCTGGCGGCGATCTGCAGCTGCCGCCGCTGGCCGGAGCGCGTGGTGTAGTTGGCGCTGAACTGGGCCATGGCTGCCGGGGTGGGGATCAGGGGGTGCCGCCCAGCAGCCGGCCCAGTTCCTCCGGTTTGCCCGCTTTGGCCATGGCTTCCTCGCGGTCGATGGTGCCCGCCTGCACCAGGTCCGCCAGGGCCCGCTCCAGGGTCTGCATGCCCTGCTGCCCACTGGTTTGCAGCTGGGAATAGAGCTGGGCCGTTTTGCCCTCCCGGATCAGGTTGGCCACGGCGGGGGTGTTGATCAGGATCTCCTGGGCCATCACCCGCCCCAGGGCCCCCGCCCCCGGGTTGATGCGGCGGCAGAGGGTCTGGGAGAACACCGCCACCAGGGAGCTGCTGAGTTGCACCCGGATCTGGGTTTGCTGTTCAGCAGGGAACACATCCACCATGCGATCCACGGTCTGGGCTGCGGAGCTGGTGTGCAGGGTGGCCATCACCAGGTGTCCGGTTTCGGCGGCGGTGATCGCCAGTTGGATGGTCTCCAGATCCCGCAGTTCCCCCACCAGGATCACGTCCGGGTCTTCCCGCAGGGCCGCCCGCAGGGCATTGGCAAAGCTGTGGGTGTCTTCGCCGAGCTGGCGCTGGTGAATCAGGCTTTTGGCGTTGCGGAAGCTGAATTCGATCGGGTCCTCGATGGTGAGGATGTGCTCCGATCGGGTGTGGTTGATGTGGTCCAGCAACGCCGCCAGGGTGGTGGTCTTGCCGGAGCCGGTGGGGCCGGTCACCAGCACCAGCCCGCGGGGCCGGCGGCTGATCTCCTCCACGATCGGCGGCAGCCCCAGGCTCTCCAGGCTGGGGATCGCACTGCCCAGGGCCCGCAGGCAGGCGGCGGTGCTGCTGCGCTGCCGGTACACATTCACGCGGAACCGTGACACGTTCGGCAGGGCATAGGCGCAGTCGAGCTCCCAGGTCTGCTCCAGCTGCTTGCGCTGGCTGTTGTTCAGCAGCGAGAGGATCAGCCGGTTGCAGACCTCTTCACTGAGGCGCTCCGCCCGCATCGGCCGCAGGGCCCCGTTGAAGCGGCCGTAGGGGGCCTGCCCCGCCGCCAGGTGCAGGTCGCTGCCCCCCTGCTGCACCAGCTCCTCCAACAGCTGGTCAATGGTTAGGGCGTTGATGCTCGGGTCGCTGATGGGGGTCTGCATGGTCAGTGGATCCCCCGGGGCGTCAGGCAATAGGGGCACTCGAGCCAGTCGTCATGCATGCCACCGCCGCAGCCTCGACAGGTGATCGTGTGCAGCGCCTTCACGCGCCGCTCCGACTCCAGGCTGGCGTCGGTGAGGATCATGCGCTCAATCTCCTCCAGGGTGGTGAGCCCCTGGCGCACCAGCTCCAGGCCATAGCCCAGCAGGGTTTTCATGCCGCTGTCGATGGCCAGCTTGCGGATGCGATCGGTGCTGGCCCGTTGGGCGATGGCGCTGGCCAGGGTTTCGTTGAGGCGCAGCACCTCGTAGACCCCCACCCGGCCCTGGTAGCCCAGGCCCTGGCAGCTGGGGCAGGCGGGCCCTGGGGAGTCGCCGTGGCGGTTGGCCTTGAACAGGGTGATGCTCTGCTCCTGGGTGCTCAACAGTCCGAACCGTCCGAGCTCGTGTTCGCTGGGGTGATAGGCCTGGCGGCAGTCGGGGCACACCCGCCGCACCAACCGTTGGGACACGATCCCCAGCAGCGAGGCGCCCACCATGAACGGCTCCACCCCCATCTCCGTCAGCCGGGCAATGGCGCTGGGGGCGTCGTTGCAGTGCAGGGTGGTGAGCACCAGGTGGCCGGTGAGGGCCGCTTCGATGGCGGTTTTGGCGGTTTCCTGGTCGCGGGTCTCCCCCACCAGCAGCACATCCGGGTCCTGGCGCATGAAGGCCCGCAGGGCCAGGGCGAAGTCGTAGCCCTTCTCCCGGTTCACCTGGGTCTGGGAGATGCCCGGAAGCGAGTACTCAATCGGGTCCTCCACCGTGGAGATGTTGATGCCGGGGTCGTTGCGTTCCGCCAGTAGGGCGTAGAGGGTGGTGCTCTTGCCGGATCCGGTGGGCCCGGTGACCAGCACCATGCCGAACGGTTTGCTGCCCATGGCCCGCACGCTGGCCAGGGCGGCCGGATCGGTGATCAGGCGCTCCAGCCCCAGGTGGGTGGCGCCGCTGTCCAGCAGGCGCATGCACACCTTTTCGCCGTAGCGGGTGGGCAGGGTGCTCACGCGCAGGTCGAACACCTTGCCGCGCCAGCTGCGGCGGATGCGGCCGTCCTGGGGCAGGCGCCGTTCGGCGATGTCCAGCTCCGCCATGATCTTGAGGCGGGAGGTCACCGCTGGGGTGAGGCTTTTCGGCAGGCTCTCCAGCTCCTCCAGCACCCCGTCCTGGCGCAGCCGCACCAGCAGCGCCTGCTCCTGGGGTTCCACGTGGATGTCGCTGGCGCCGCGGCTGAGGGCCTCCACCAGCAGGCGATCCACCAGGCTCACCACCGGT
>BJHC01000142.1 GCA_014191535.1 Cyanobium sp.
GCTGCTGGGGCCGAAGTCTTCGCGGGTGAGGCCCAGGCAGTCCTGCAGGCCGCGGCGCCATTCGCCGAGGCGCTCCGGCATGCCGGCCAGCACCAGGGTCTGGAATCGGTCGCCGTAGAGCTCGCCCAGGATGGCGATGGCGGCGGCGGCCGTGAGGGCATTGCGGTTGCGGCTGCCGCTGCTGGGCTGGGCGCCCCGGCCCCCCTGGCTGAGGAACCAATCCTCCAGCAGGGCGGCGCCGCCGGGCTCCAGGCTGCGGCGCAGCTTCCAGGGGTCCGCGTAGAAATCCGGTTGGCCCTGGAACGCCGTCAGGCGCTCGCGGATCAGGGCTTCGTCGCTGCTGAACAGGCCGGCGGCGGCCACCGGGGAGGCCACCGTGGCGGCCGCTGCCGACGCGGCCTGGGCGGCGGCCTGATCCAGGGGTGAGGGCTGCACCACCAGGGGCTGCACCACCAGCTCCATCTGCTCCGCCGCCACCGCCAGGTCCTGCAGGGCCCCCACCAGATACTCCTGGAAGCCCTTCACCCGCCGGGCGATGGCATCGGACTGGCCGGCGAAGCTGCCGTTCAGATCCTGTTGCAGCTGGTCGCGGCGGCTGCTCAGCTCTGCGATTTCCGCCTGCAGTCCGTCGCGCTGCTGGCGCAGTTCGCTGAGGGCCAGCTCCAGCCAGGGGGCTGCGGCGGGCGAGTCCGGTGCGCTGGGCTGGGGGGTTGTGTTGTCGTCGCTCATGGCTGGACGCTCACGTGGCTGTTGAGCTGCTCCCGCAGGGCGGTGGCATCAAACAGCACCGGCAGCAGGTGGATGCTGCGCTGTTCACGGAAGTAAAACAGCACGGGCACGGGGCCCCAGAACAGCTTCCACCCCAGCCATTCGCTGTAGGGGAAGCGCCGTAGCACCGTGTTGCCACTCCACACCAACAGGGCCTCATCACTGAACTGCAGCCGCAGCAGCTGGCTCTGCAGCAGCAGGAACAGACCCAGCAGGCTCACCACCAGGGCCGCCCAGACGTTGAGCAGCAGGCAGGCGATGCCCAGGCCCACCACCGCCAGGGGCAGCCAGGGGCGTGGCGCCAGGATGGTTCCCTGGTTGGGGTCGGGGCCGCTCATCTCAGTTGCCGAATAGCAGTTGGGTCAGCACCACGTCCACCAGGGACACGGTCACCAGAATCATCACCACGGCGCCGGTGGTGCTGGTGCCCACCTCCTTGGGGCCGCCGCGGGTGGTGAGACCCCAGCCGCAGGCGATCACCGCGATCTGCAGGCCGAACACCAGGGCCTTGGTGAGCATCGCCGGCAGGTCGGAGGGTTCCATCCAGGTGCGCACGGAATTCCAGAACACCCCCGGTGGGATCTGGTAGAGCACCGTGCTGCTCACCTGGCCCGACCACACCGCCACGGCGAAGAACAGCAGGCACTGCACCGGCGTCATGATCAACATCGCCAGCACCCGCGGCACCACCAGGTACTCCACCGGATCGGTGCGCAGCATGGTGATCGCATCGATCTGCTCGGTGACCTTCATGGTCCCCAGCTGGGCGGCGTAGGCGGTGGCCACCTTGCCCGTCACCAGGGTGGCGGTGAGGATCGGCGCGATTTCGCGGGCCAGGCCCACCGCCAGGATGCCGCCCACGGTGGAGCCGGCCCCCTGTTTGGTGAGTTCAGCGGCCACCTGAATGTTGAACACCGTGCCGGCCGCGAGGCCGGTGATCAGCACGATCAGGAAACTGCCGGGGCCCGCTTCCATCAGCTCGGCGGTGAGGTCGGTGGGGCTGATGCGCCCCTTGGCCAGGGCCGCCACGGCCTGCCCGCCGATCAGGCAGCTCTGCCCCAGGCGCTGCAGCCAACGGGGGCGTAACCAGGCGGGGGAACGGCGCAGCTGCTTCAAGGGGGCGGGCACGACGGCGGGATCAGGGGGCGGTGGGGTGCGGCTGCAGATGCAGGCCTTTCTCCGGCCAGCGGCGCATCACCACCAGGCCCAACACCACCAGCACTGCGGGAATGATGCCCATGCACAGGCGAATCGCCAGCAGGGCACTGTCGGGTTGCAGCATGCCGCGGCTGGCCACGTAGCCGCTGAAACTCATCAGGTTGCCAAAGAAGAACAGGGCAAAGCTGATGCAGATCTTCTGGGTGAACACCATCCAGGCGCTGTATTGGCCCGCGGGCTTTTCCGGGTCGGCATCGATGGCATCGGGCAGCAGCGACCAGGGGATCAGATAGGCCGTGGAGGCCCCCAGCCCCACCAGCAGGATCACCCCCACCAGGGCGGCCAGCCGCAGGCCATTGTCGAGGCTGCCCAGGGGGGCGATGGCCGCATCCAGGGGGATCAGCAGCATGGCGCCCACGCAGCTGGTGATCCACAGCCCGGCGCCCCAGTGCAGGGCGCGGATCCGCCCCTGCCGGTGGGAGACGCTGGTCCAGATCTGCAGCCCCACCAGGGTGCTGATCTGGAAGGGCAGCAGGATCCAGTTGCTCCACCCCTCCGGCACGTGCATCACCACCGGCAGGAAGATCAGGGCGGCGGTCTGCATGATCTGCAGGGCGCACCAGAGCAAGAGATAGAGGCCCAGCACCCGCAGGAAGCGACCGTTGCCGCCCACCCGCTTCAGCAGGCGGCGGGTGCTGCCCCGCTCGCTGGTGGGTTGCTGACATTGGCGGGCCATCGGTGCGATGCCCCAGGCGCAGAGCAGGGTGCAGACGGTGATGATCAGACCGCTGAACACACCCATCCGCCAGTAGTTGGCGGGGTTGTCGTGGTCCCGCAGCAGCAGGCCCCCCAGCACGATGCCCACCAGGCCGGCAATGATCGAGCCGGTAAAGCGCGACGTGTTGAGCCGCGTGCGCAGGTTGACGTTGGTGGTGAGTTCCGCCGCCAGGGCGGCATAGGGCAGGTTGACGCAGGTGTAGAGGCTGTTGGCCAGCACGGAGATGGCCACAAACACCCAGAAGCGCACCCAGAGATCCCCGGGGGGAAGCCACCACATCAGGGCCATGGCGATGCCCAGGGGCAGGGCGCTGCCGATCAGCCAGGGGAGCCGTGGGCCCCAGGGGGTGCGTGTTTTGTCGCTCAGCCATCCCACGATCGGGTCGTTGATGGCATCCCAGAGGCGGGCCAGCATCAGCACCAGGCCGGCCATCCAGGCGGGGAGACCCGCCGCCGCTGTGTAGAAGATGAACAGGTAGAAGCCGATCAGGGAGGCGGCCATGCCGGTGCCGGCATCCCCGAGGCCATAGGCCAGGAGCAGGCGCAGGCGGCTGCGGCCCCGCAGGTCAGCGGCGTCGCTGGTGGCCACGTTGATCGCCTGCGGTGCGGCGGGCAGGGCGCTCAAATCGCTACTGGAGGGTGCAGGTCATAATGCTGCAGCCAGCGTGAAATCCAGGACACGCGGGCTTCGGCACCACCGGTGCCCAGCGCACAGTACAGGTGTACTGCTGCGGGCTTAGTTTAGTGGTAAAACCTCAGCCTTCCAAGCTGATGATGCGGGTTCGATTCCCGCAGCCCGCTTCTAGAGCTGATGCCCCCGCATCAGCGGCTCGGCCACCAGCAGCATCAGGCTGCGGCTCTGCAGGGTGGCGGTGCCGCCGCTGATCGCCATGGGCTGTTCCGGCAGGTCGGCCCCCGCCGGCTGGGCGGTGTTGATCACCTGCAGCCAGCCCTCCGGGCAGCGGGGCAGCTCGAAGCACAGCTCCTGGTGGTAGGCATTCATGGCGCACCAGAGCAGTGGGCCCCGTTGGCGGTCGTTCAGGCTCCAGGCCAGGGTGTGCGACCAGTTGGCCCAATCGGGCTGCCCCAGCTTGAGGCCATGCCATTGGCGCAGCAGGTGGCCGTTCTGGTCAAACCGCGGAGACTTGGCCTCCCCATGGGGGATCTCCGGGTTGAGCAGATCCGCCAGGTGGTGGCGCAGGTGGATCAGCCGCCGCACGAACAGCTGCAGGGCCCGGTCGCTGTCATCCGGCTGCCAGTGCATCCAGCCCAGGGGGTTGTCCTGGCACCAGGCGTTGTTGTTGCCCCCCTGGCTGCGGCGCACCTCATCGCCCATCAGCAGCATCGGCACCCCGGGGCTGATCAGCAGGGACGTCAGCAGGTTGCGGAGCTGGCGGTTGCGCAGGGCCTCCACCGCCGGATCGCTGCAGGGTCCCTCCGCCCCGTGGTTCCAGCTGTTGTTGTGGTTATCGCCGTCGCGGTTGTCTTCGCCGTTGGCCAGGTTGTGCTTGCGGTCGTAGCTCACCAGGTCCGCCAGGGTGAAACCGTCGTGGGCGGTGAGGAAGGTGATGCTGCGGCCCAGCACCGCGGGCTGCCCGCCG
>BJHC01000143.1 GCA_014191535.1 Cyanobium sp.
TCACCTACATCAACCTGTTCATCTTCATCCTGCGCCTGATCATTGCCCTCAACGGCGGCGGCCGCCGCGAGTGAGGCCAGCGTTCACGGCCTCCAGCACCCCCCGAGGGGGGTGCTTTTTTTGTGGGCAGCCCTGAGGGCTCCCCTCAGCCCTCAGCCACCGCCAGCACCGCGTCGGCGATCCGTGCCCGCTGCTCGGCGTCGTAGCCCCAGCGCTCGAGGAAGGCCACGTCCTCCCCGTCACCGGCGGTGGCCGCCAGCAGGGTTTCCAGCCGGGTCTTCACCGCCTCCGGCTCCAGCAGCCGCAGCAGCTCGGTGCAGCGCTGCTGCACCCGCTCCGATCCCGCCTGCTGGCCGGCATCGCCGCTGCGGCTGTGGTGCAGGGCCATGGCGGTGCTCATGGCCAGGTTGCGGGCGCTGAGATCCACCACCCCGGCGCCGCCGCCGCGCAGGGCCAGCACCAGCGGATCCGGCAGGCGATCCATCAGTGGCGAGTCCCCCGCCAGGGACACCACGAAGAAGCCCCGGGCCCCATCACGGCTGGCCACCAGTTCCGCCACACGATCCGCCAGCACCTCATCGCTGAGCTCGCCGTGCTCCCACAGCTGCAGCCACTGGGCGGTGATCTCCATGGCCTGCTGGAAGCTGGGCTCGAGGGGCGCGGTCTGGGGGTCGGTCATCGGGGGAACGGCGTGCTGCCAAGGTGAGGTTATGGAGCCAAGCCCCCCCAGCGATTCCCTGCCGCCCTTCCCGGAGCTGGCGGATCTGCCGGCTGAGGCGATGGCGGGCGGCCTGGCGCTGGGGCAGAGCCCACCAGGATTCCGATCAGGGTTTGTGGCCCTGGTGGGGCGGCCCAACGTGGGCAAATCCACCCTGCTCAACCAACTGGTGGGGGAGAAGGTGGCGATCACCTCCCCCGTGGCCCAGACCACCCGCAACCGGCTGCGGGCCATCCTCACCACCCCGGAGGCGCAGCTGGTGCTGGTGGACACCCCCGGCATCCACAAGCCCCATCACCTGCTGGGGGAGCGGCTGGTGCAGAGCGCCCGGGTGGCCATCGGCGAAGTGGATCAGGTGCTGCTGCTGGTGGATGGCAGCCAACCGGCCGGCCGCGGCGACGGCTTCATCGTGGAACTGCTGGCCCGCACCAACCGCCCGGTGCAGGTGGCCCTCAACAAACACGACCTGGTGGACCCGCAGCAGGCCGCCGCCCTGGAGGCCAGTTACCGCGAGCTGGCGCCCGACTGGCCGCTGCACCCGGTGAGCGCCCTCAGCGGCGATGGCACCGCCGCGCTGGTGGCGGCCCTGGCGGCGAGCCTGCCGGAGGGGCCACACCTCTACCCGGCCGATGCCGTGAGCGATCAGCCGGAGCAGCTGCTGCTGGCGGAGCTGATCCGCGAGCAGGTGCTCGAGCACACCCGTGAGGAGGTGCCCCACTCGGTGGCGGTGCAGATCGAGCGCATCGTCGACGACGGCCCCCGCACCGCCGTGCTGGCCACCGTGCTGGTGGAGCGCAGCAGCCAGAAGGGGATCCTGATCGGCAAAGGGGGCAGCATGCTGCGCCAGATCGGCAGCGGCGCCCGCTTGCAGATGCAGAAACTGATCGACGGCCCGGTGTATCTGGAGCTGTTCGTGAAGGTGGTGCCCAACTGGCGCCGCAGCGCCAGCCGCCTGGCGGAGCTGGGCTATCGGGGCGACTGAGGCGGGTGGCTGAGAGAATCGCGGCATGAGCGAGTCCAGCCCCGACTTTCCCCCCACCAGCATCGAGGCGTTTCTGCGCTGTTGCGCCGGCGAATGGATGGGCCTGCGCAGCCGTTTTGCCCCCAGCGATGGCCCCGAAGCGGGCGAGGGGGATGAGTGGCACACCAGCGAACGGGGGGAGCTGGTGGTGGCCTTCCTGGAGCCCACCGCCGCCGACGGCGTGGGGGGTCTGAGTGTGGGCCCCAAAGGCGAACCGGCCCGGCAGCTGCACTTCAGCGCCGATGGGCAGCTGCAGGCGGGGGATCAGCGCGGCCGCTGGCAGCTGTGGCCCGACGGCAGCCTGGAACTGGTGCTGAGCCACGGGGCGGACGAACTGCGGGAGCGGATCTGGTTCAACAAACCCAACCTGCGCCTGCGCAGCACCATTGAGCAGCGGGCCGACGGCAGCCTGGGGCGGGCCAGCTTCAGCTCCGAAATCCGCCGGGTCAGCCGCCCGGCCGCCTGAGCCATGCAGGCCACCCGCATGCGCCTCGATGTGGTGAGCCTGGCCCCGGAGGCCCTCACCCCCCTGCTGGAGCTGGGGGTGATCGGCCGGGCCTTCAAGGCGGGCATCGCCGAGCTGCATCTGCACAACCCCCGCGATTACGCCACCGATCGCTACCGCAAGGTCGACGATGAGCCCTACGGCGGCGGCGCCGGCATGGTGCTCAAACCGGAGCCGGTGTTCGCCGCGGTGGACGCCATTCCAGTGTTGCCGCGGCGGCGGGTGCTGCTGATGAGCCCCCAGGGGCAACCCCTGCGGCAGGCCGATCTGCGCCGCTGGGCCAATGAAACCGATCAGTTGGTGTTTCTCTGCGGGCACTACGAGGGCTTCGATGAGCGGATTCGAGCCCTCGCCGATGAGGAGGTGTCGATCGGGGATTTCGTGCTCACCGGCGGGGAGCTGCCCGCCGCCGTGATCATCAATGGGGTGGTGCGGCTGCGGCCCGGCACCGTGGGTACGGAAGCCTGCCTGGAGGAGGAAAGCCACAGCAGCCTGCTGCTGGAGCATCCCCACTACACCCGACCGGCGGAGTTCCGCGGCATGGCGGTGCCGGAGGTGTTGCGCAGCGGCGACCACGGCGCCATCGCCCGCTGGCGGCTCCAACAACAGCAGGAGCGCACCCAGGCCCGTCGGCCGGATCTGTACGCCCGTTGGCAGGCCCAGGAGTCGTCCGGCACCTAGGGTCTGAGGCCGGCAGCGTCCTCCGCCCCATGCAGCTCCGCATCGGCAACGGCTATGACATCCACCGCCTGGTGGCGGGTCGGCCGCTGATCCTGGGGGGCCAACGGCTGGAGCACCCGCAGGGGCTGGGACTCGACGGCCACAGCGATGCCGACGTGCTGGTGCACGCCATCATGGATGCCCTGCTGGGGGCCCTCAGCCTGGGGGACATCGGCAAGTACTTCCCGCCGGAGGACCCGCAATGGAAGGGGGCCGACAGCCTGGTGTTACTGGAGCAGGTGGTGGCGCTGGTGGTGGAGCGGGGCTGGAACGTGGTGAATGTGGATGCGGTGGTGGTGGCGGAACGCCCCAAGCTCAAACCCCACATCGATGCCATGCGCGCCGCGATCGCCGGCCGCATGGGGCTGCAGCCCGACCAGGTGGGCGTGAAGGCCACCACCAACGAGCGCCTGGGGCCTGAGGGCCGCGAAGAGGGGATCTCCTGCCACGCGGTGGCCCTGCTGCTGCAGCCATGAGGGCCCGACTGCGGGCAGCCCTTCTTAGGGTGGTGGGCCTTGTGCTCACCCTGGTGATGCTGGCCGGCCATGCGGATGTGGCGATCGCCGGGGTGGAGCTGCCCAGCGGTGAGTACGACGTTGCGGTGGTGGAGCACCTGCGGGTGAAGGTGCCTTCCGAAGCTCGCCAGGCCTGGCTGGAGGCGGAACGGGGCAGCTGGGATCCTTGGCTGGCTCAGCAGCCGGGCTACCTGGGACGCGAGCTGCTCTGGGATAGCGAGCGGGAGGAGGGCACCCTGCTGATCCGCTGGGCCAGCCGGGAGCAATGGAAACAGATCCCCGAAGCGGAGATCGAAGCGGTGCAGGAGCGCTTTGAGCAGCTGGCCCGCCAGGCCACCGGCCAGAGCCAGGGCAACCCCTTCCCCTTGCTGTTCGAAGGCGAGCTGCAACCGGCGGCATGAGCGAACAGGCGCGGTTGGACCTGCAGCGCCGCCAGCGCCTGGGGATGGTGGAGGCCATCTGGGGGGAGCACAAAACCGCCGCCCAGATCGCCCCGATCCTGGTGCGGCTTCAGGCCAGCGGTGAGCCGGCCCTGGCCACCCGCGTGGATGAGGCCAAGGCGGCAGCGGTGGCAGAGCTGCTGGCGGCGGATCCGGCCACGGCGCCACTGCTCCCCCAGTTGCAGCACCACCCCGAGGCCCGGGGCCTCAGCCTGGGGGATCCACTACCCCCGCGTCCCGAGCTGGGGCGGGTGGTGGTGCTCAGCGGCGGCACCAGCGACCTGCCCGTGGCGGCGGAGGCCCAGCTGGCCCTGCACTGGCATGGCATTGCCAGCGAGCTGCTGCTGGATGTGGGCGTGGCGGGCC
>BJHC01000144.1 GCA_014191535.1 Cyanobium sp.
CAAGGGAGAGAAGTGGGCCAACCTCGGCGTCAACACCGCCAACGACTTCGAGCCCCTGTACGTGGTGCCGAAGGACAAGAAGAAGGTGGTGAAGGAGTTGAAGGATGCCCTCAAGGGGGCCGATCGGCTGCTGCTGGCCACGGACGAAGACCGGGAAGGGGAATCGATCAGTTGGCACCTGCTGCAGCTGCTGCAGCCGAAGGTGCCCGTGAAGCGCATGGTGTTCCACGAGATCACCAAGGAGGCCATCGGTCGGGCCCTGGAGCAGACCCGCGAGCTCGACATGGAGCTGGTGCACGCCCAGGAGACGCGGCGGATCCTGGATCGGCTGGTGGGCTACACCCTGTCGCCGCTGCTGTGGAAGAAGGTGGCCTGGGGGCTCTCCGCCGGCCGGGTGCAGTCGGTGGCGGTGCGGCTGCTGGTGCAGCGGGAGCGGGCCCGGCGGGCCTTCAGAAGCGGTAGTTATTGGGATCTCAAGGCCCTGCTTCACCAGGGCGGTGGCGCCTTTGAGGCCAAGCTCACCCAGCTGAAGGGCGAGCGCATCGCCGGCGGCTCCGATTTCGACGAGAGCACCGGTGCCCTCAAGGCCGGCAGCAAGGTGCGGCTGCTCAGCGAAGCGGAGGCCCGCAGCCTGCGGGAGGCGGTGCTGGCGGCCCCCTGGCGCGTGGCGGCGGTGGAGGAGAAGCCCAGTGTGCGCAAGCCGGTGGCCCCCTTCACCACCAGCACCCTGCAGCAGGAGGCCAACCGCAAGCTGCGCCTCTCGGCCCGCGAAACCATGCGCACGGCCCAGGGGCTGTATGAGCGCGGCTTCATCACCTACATGCGCACCGACTCGGTGCACCTCAGCGACCAGGCCATCAATGCCGCCCGCAGCTGCGTGCAGGCCAAGTACGGCAAGGAGTACCTCAGCCCGGCCCCGCGGCAGTTCTCCACCAAGGCCCGCAATGCCCAGGAGGCCCATGAGGCGATCCGCCCCGCCGGTGAGAGCTTCCGCGACCCCGGAGCCACCGGCCTCGACGGCCGCGACCTGGCCCTCTACGAACTGATCTGGAAGCGCACCGTGGCCTCCCAGATGGCCGACGCCAAGCTCACCATGCTCAGCGTTGATCTGGAGGTGGATGGCGGCAGCCTCGGCCCGGCCCAGTTCCGCTCCAGCGGCAAGCGCATCGATTTCCCCGGGTTCTTCCGCGCCTACGTGGAGGGCAGCGACGATCCCGATGCCGCCCTGGAGGGCCAGGAGGTGTTGCTGCCGGCCCTCAAGGGCGGCGATCAACCGGCCTGCCGCGAGGTGGAAGCCCTCGGCCACCAGACCCAGCCGCCCGCCCGCTACAGCGAGGCCGCCCTGGTGAAGATGCTGGAGAAGGAGGGCATCGGCCGCCCCTCCACCTACGCCTCGATCATCGGCACGATTGTCGACCGCGGTTACGCCACGCTTCAGAACAACGCCCTCACCCCCAGCTTCACCGCCTTCGCGGTGACCGCCCTGCTGGAGGAGCACTTCCCCGATCTGGTGGATACGGGCTTCACGGCCCGCATGGAGAACAGCCTCGACGAGATCTCCACCGGCAAGGAGCAATGGCTCCCCTACCTGGAGGCCTTTTTCAAGGGCGACAACGGCCTGGAGACCCAGGTGGCTCAACGGGAGGGGGACATCGATCCCGGCGCCTCCCGCACCATCGAGCTGGAGGGGCTGCCCTGCGTGGTGCGGATCGGCCGCTTCGGGGCCTACCTGGAGACCAAGCGGGTGGCGGACGACGGCACGGAGGAGTTGCTCAAAGCCACCCTGCCGCAGGAGATCACCCCCGCCGATTTGGATGCGGATCGGGCCGAGCTGATCCTTAAGCAGAAGGCCGATGGCCCCGAATCCCTGGGCGAGGACCCCGAGACCGGCGAGCTGGTGTACCTGCTGTTCGGCCAGTACGGCCCCTACGTGCAGCGCGGCCAGGTGAGTGATGACAACCCCAAGCCCAAGCGCGCCTCCCTGCCGAAGGGGGTGAAGCCCGAGGAGCTGAGCCTCGAGGATGCCCTGGGGCTGCTGCGCCTGCCCCGGCACCTGGGGGAGCACCCCGACGGCGGCAAGATCGAAGCGGGCCTGGGGCGGTTCGGCCCCTATGTGGTGCACCACAAGGGCAAGGGGGAGAAGGATTACCGCTCCCTCAAGGCCGAGGACGACGTGTTGATGGTGGGCCTGAGCCGGGCGGTGGAGCTGCTGGCCCAGCCCAAGCGCGGCCGCGGCGGCCGCACGGCCCTTAAGGATCTCGGCACACCGGAGGGGGCCGATGAGGCGATCCAGTTGTTCGATGGCCCCTATGGCCTCTACGTGAAGCAGGGCAAGGTGAATGCCTCCCTGCCCGAGGGGGTGACGGCCGACACCCTCACCCTGTAGCCGGCGGTGGAACTCCTGGCCGCCCAGGCCGCCAGCGGCAAAACCAAGGGCCGCAAACCGGCCGCCGCCCGCAGCACCAAAGCGGCTGGCACCAAAGCAGCCTCCAAGGCTGCGGCCCCCAAGGCCGCGGCGAAGAAAGCCCCCGCCACCACCAAAACCGGCCGGCTGCGGGCCAGTGCCGTGCGCATCATCCGCGCCGCCGACAGCTGATGCGCCGGCTGCTGCCCCTGCTGCCCCTGGTGGCCCTGGCCGGTTGCAGCGGCACCCCCTTCGGCGATCAGCTCTCCCGCAGCTTTTCCTCCCCTCCGGCGGCGCCCCCCGCTGCACGGCCGGTGGCCCCGGCGGCCAGCCCGGGCAAGCCCGGCACTGCCGATGCGGCCAAGCCCAAGCCCAGTGCCCCGGAGGCCGGCAAGCCGGCGACCGCCCTTCCGCCGCGGCCAAGCCGGCCCGTTCCAGCGGCCACCCCGGCCCCCTACCGGGTCACCATCAAGCTGCCGGCCGCCGACCCCGCCGCCCCGGCGGAGCGCGTCACGGAAGCCCTGCGGGCCGCCGGCGTGAGCTTCGAGGTGGAGACGATCGAGCGCGTCAAGCCGGGCGGTGAGGGCTACGGCACGCCGCAGCGCAGCGCGGCGCCACCGCCGCGATGAGCCTCTCCCGCCGGCAGGCCCGCCAGCTCATGGACACGGCCTATCTGGCGGCGGCCACCGCCCTGCTGTGGGTGGGCCTCTATTACCTGCCGGTGGGCGGTGCCCTGTTCCGCCTGGCGCTTCCCCTGCCCCTCGCCCTGCTGCAGTTGCGCCACAACGGACGCTGCGCCGTGGAGGGGGTGACGGTGACAGCCCTGCTGCTGGTGGCGCTGATGGGCCCCATCCGCGGGCCGCTCGTGCTGTTCCCCTACGGCCTGTTGGCCCTGTGGCTGGGGTGGTGCTGGCGCCGGCGGCTGAGCTGGTGGCTCAGCTGGAGCATCGGCCTGGTGATCGGAGCCGCCGGGTTCCTGGTGCGGGTGGCGGTGCTCTCGGTGTTGCTGGGTGAAAACCTCTGGGTGGTGATCACCACCGCCGCCGCGCAACTGCTGGAGCGGCTGGCGGGGCTGCTGCAGCTGGGTGGGGGGCCCGATCTGCTGCAGGTGCAGGCGATGGCCGTGGGGCTGGTGCTGCTGCAGAACCTCATCTATGTGCTGGCCCTGCACGCCGTGGCCCTGTGGATCTTTCCCCGCCTGCAGAGCCCCATCAGTGCTCCTCCGGCGGTGCTGCGGCCGCTGCTGGCCCTCGATCCGCTTTGAGCCTGCGGCGGCTCAGCGGCGATCCCGCCCTGGCGGATCGCTGGTGTGCGCGGCTGCGGCAGGGGTGGGCGGCCTCCCCCCCGCGCCGGCCACGGCTGCTGCTGTTGCTGGCCGGCACGGACACCGCCGCCGTGCCGGGGATCTCGGCCGCCGGCGCCACGCCCGCTGCCCGGCAGCGCACGGCCGCTGCCGACGCGGAACTGCTGCTGCTGGGCCCCAGCCAGCCCCGGCCCCATGCCCTGCCGCCGTTGCCGGCGGGGGTGAGTCCGGCCCTGATTGCCCATGTGGTGGTGCAGGCCTTGGGCCTGGAACCCCTGGTGGTGGATTTGGGGGTGCCGGTGGCGCCGGCGGTGCCGCACCTCAGCCTGGGTCAGGCGCCGGCCCGTTGCCTCAGCGGTGGCGCGGCCATGGATCCGGAGCGGGTGCAGCGTTTGCTGCGCCTGGGCCGCCGCTGGGGGGAGCGCCTGGCGGCCGAGGGCGCGCCGTTGCTGCTGGCGGAGTGTGTTCCCGGGGGTACCACCACCGCCCAGGCGGTGTTGCAGGGGCTGGGGGTGGAGGCGGCGGGGCTGGTGAGCGGCAGCCTGCGGCAGCCGGCCCATGGCCTCAAGCGCCAG
>BJHC01000145.1 GCA_014191535.1 Cyanobium sp.
CCAGTTCACCGGGGCGGCCTCGGAGGGCCAGTGCTGCTCCAACCGCCGCAGTTGCCCGCGGCTGAGCCGGGGCCCGCGGCTGGCCTGGGCGCCGATGGCCTTGAACTGCCGCAGGAAAGCCAGGGCACCGCGATTGGGGCGGCTGAACTGCAGACGTTCGGCCCGCCACAGCGTCAGCTGCGAGCCCGCCAGGCTGATCAGCGGCTGGGCCTGCGGCAGCTCCAGGCCGGTGAAGGGCACCCCCGCCCGCTGGCAGGCCTGGTGCCAAAGGCCAAAGCTGTCCGCACAGGGCACCGCCAGGGCCAGCACGCCCCCCGGCGCCAGGGCCTCGCACCAGTGCTGCAGCTGCCGCTGCGGCTGCTCCAGCCATTGCAGCGCGAAGCTGGAGCCCAGCAGAGCGGCCCCCTGCAGCTCCGGCGGCAGGCCCTGGTTGAGATCCCACAACCGTTGCGTTGGGACTGTGGTGTCACGCGCGTCCTGCCGCAGCAGGTCTGGGCAGCTGTCCAGCCGCAGCAGGGGCGCGCCCCCCAGGTGCCGTTCGATGGCGCGGGCCAGCAGGCCACTGCCGGCCCCCAGGTCGGCGCGGGCACCGGTGGGCAGGGCCGTGGCATGGCGCCTCAGCAGCCCCGCCAGCCGTTCCGCCACCCCTGTCTGCAGGCGTGCGTGGGCGGTGTAAGCCGCGGCGCTGCGGCCAAAGCAGTGCTGCACCCGTTGGCTGAACGGTGCGGCGGCGGTGGCGGCGGGTTCAAGCAAGACCATCCGCAATCCAGTTGAGCACCGCCGTGTGGACCCCTGCCCCCAATAGGCCATGGCCCGCCCTGGGCAGGGTGATCACCGTGGCCTCGGGCAGCCGTGCCTTGAGCTGCTCGCGGCTGGCGGCGCACACGATCTGATCATCCGCCGCTTCCACAATCAGCACCGGCAGCTGGCGTGCCGCAGCGCCCTGCAGACCCTCCGGCAGGTCGCTGGTGGCCGCCAGCCGCTCCAGGTCCGCCAGCAGCCGCTCGGCCCCCACGCTGCTGAGGCCGTGCTCCAGGGGACCTTGTGGCAGCCGCTCAGGGGGGAAGGGGGAGGCCACCTGCTCCAGAAATTGACGCAGCATGGCTTCGCCGTGTCCGGCGCGCAGTTGGCTGGCCATGCCGGCGAGGGCCGTGCGCAGTGGACGCCCGGCGCGCCCCTCCGGCACGAAGGCGGCAAAGCTGGCCAGCAGCACCACCGCCGTGGCACCGGCCCACAGCTGGGGTTCCAGCAGATGGGGGCCAAGGGAATGGCCCAGCACGATGCGGTGTCGGCTTTGGCCATCCCATGCGGGCTGCTCTGGGGGCAGGGCCCCGTAGCCCCGTTCGCCGGTCCGCAGCTGCCAGCCCCGCTGGCTGGCTTCGGCCGCCCAGGGGGCCCAGGCGCGGCTGTCACCCCCCCAGCCATGCATGGCAAGGAGTTCCACGCTCATGGTGATCCCAGGGCCGTCAGCAGCCGCTCCAGGCTGCCGGCCGGCAAGTCGTGACGCAGCACCAGACGCAGGCGGGCGCTGCCTTCGGGCACGGTGGGGGGACGGATCGCCACGCTCAGCATCCCCGCCCGCTCCAACGCCTCCTGCAGCGCCAGGGCCCGTTGATCGCTGCCCACCAGCAGCGGCAGGATTGGCCCGTGGCCGGGGGGGCGGGGCCAGCCGGCGGCCTCAAGCCCGTCGCGCCAGCGGCGCGCCCGCTCCAGCAGGGCCAGGCCCCGATCGGGGTCGTGACGGATCCACTCCAGGGCCGCCAGAGCTCCAGCCGCCAGGGGCGGGGCCAGGGCGGTGGTGTAGCGGAAGGGGCCGGAGTGCTGCAGCAGCCAGTCGCCCACCAGCACATCGCCCGCCAGGAAGGCGCCACCGCTGCCGAAGGCCTTGCCGAAGGTGCCGCTGATCAGGCTCACCCCCGCCAGGCCATGGCCGAGACCCCGACCCCCTGGCCCCAGCACCCCCAGGGCATGGGCCTCATCCAGCAGCAGGGCCGCCCCATGGCGCCGGCAGAGCTCCGCCAAGCGGGGCACATCGGGGCTGGTGCCCTGCATTGAAAACAGGCTTTCGCTGAGCACCAGCAACCGGCGCCCTGGGGCCTCCTGGCGGGCCCGCTCCAGCTTCTGTTGCAGGGCCGTGAGGTCGTTGTGGGCAAAGCGCTGCAGCCGGGCGCCGCTGGCCTTCACCCCCACCAGCAGGGAGTGGTGGATCAGGCGGTCCGCCAGCACCAGCGTGTGGCGATCCGCCAGGGCCTGCACCGCCGCCAGGTTGGCCTGGAAGCCACTGGGGAACAGCAGCACCCGCGGGCGCCCCAGCCAGGCCCCCAGGGCCTGCTCGAGCTGCTCGTGCACCGGCCGGCTGCCGCTCACCAGCCGCGAGGCGCCGGCCCCCACGCCATCGCGGCTGATGGCGGCCACGGCGGCCCGTTGCAGCTGCGGGTGGCAGGCCAGTCCCAGGTAGTCGTTGCTGGCCAGATCCAGCAGGGGGCCTTGGGCCGCCGCCCCTGCCTCGGCTTCATGCCTCGATGGCCGCAGGCCGGCACGGCCGCAGGGTTCGAGGGGGCGCAGGGTCCGTCGCCGCTCGGGCGGCAGGTCCGCCAGGTCCGCCGCCAAGGGCACCGCCCAGGGGTCGTCGGCGGGTGGCCCGGGGATCGCTGTTGAGTCGCTCGCCGTTGCCACCGCCCGGTTCCGCCTGGCCCCCTGCCGCGTGCAAGGGTTCGGGAACCAGTCTGCCGCCGGGCCGCAGCCCATAGGATCTGCTAATGCCCAGCAGCAGAGCAACGGTGCCCGGTGCCCCCGCGAGTGGTGGCAGCGTGCCGCCGCTTGATCAGCTCTTCCCCTTCCCGCTGGACGACTTTCAGCTGGAGGCCATCGATGCCCTCAACCAGGGGCATTCGGTGGTGGTGAGTGCCCCCACCGGCTCCGGCAAGACCCTGGTGGGCGAATACGCCATCCACCGGGCCCTGGCCCATGGCCAGAAGGTGTTTTACACAACGCCCCTCAAGGCGCTCTCCAACCAGAAACTGCGCGACTTCCGCGAGCAGTTCGGCACGGAGCGCGTCGGCCTGATGACCGGCGACCTGACGGTGAACCGGGAGGCCTCGATCGTGGTGATGACCACGGAGATCTTCCGCAACATGCTCTATGCGGAAGCGGACGCCGGCGACGACCCGCTGGCGGATGTGGAGGCGGTGGTGCTGGATGAGTGCCACTACATGAACGACTCCCAGCGCGGCACCGTCTGGGAGGAATCGATCATTCACTGCCCGCCTCCGGTGCAACTGGTGGCCCTCTCCGCCACGGTGGCCAACGCCGGGCAGCTCACCGACTGGATCGAGCGGGTGCACGGGCCCACGCGGCTGGTGCTGAGCGATTTCCGGCCCGTACCGCTGCAGTTCAGCTTCTGCAGCGCCAAGGGGTTGCATCCGCTGCTCAACGACGAGGGCACCGGCCTGCACCCCAACTGCAAGGTGTGGCGGGCTCCGAAGGGCAACAAGCGCAAGGGGCCCAAGACCCCCAAACCGCCGCAACCCGAGGCCCCGCCGCTGGGGTTTGTGGTGGCCCAGATGGCGGAGCGGGAGATGCTGCCGGCCATCTATTTCATCTTCAGCCGCCGGGGCTGTGACAAGGCGGTGCGGGATCTGGGCAAGGTGTGCCTGGTGAACCCCCAGGAACAGGCCCGCATCCGCGCCCGCCTGGAGGCATTCATTGCCGCCACCCCCGAGGCCGTGCGCGATGGGGGCCATGACGACGCCCTGCTGCGCGGCATCGCCGCCCACCACGCCGGGGTGCTGCCGGCCTGGAAGGAGCTGATTGAAGAACTGTTCCAGCAGGGCCTGGTGAAGGTGGTGTTCGCCACCGAAACCCTGGCGGCCGGCATCAACATGCCCGCCCGCAGCACGGTGATCTCGGCCCTCTCCAAGCGCACCGAGCGCGGCCATCGCCCCCTGATGGGCAGCGAATTCCTGCAGATGGCGGGCCGGGCCGGCCGGCGCGGGCTCGACTCCCAGGGCTATGTGGTGACGGTGCAGAGCCGTTTCGAGGGGGTGCGCGAGGCGGGTCAGCTGGCCACCAGCCCCGCCGACCCGCTGGTGAGCCAGTTCACCCCCAGCTACGGCATGGTGCTCAACCTGCTGCAGCGCTACGACCTGGCCAAGGCCCAGGAGCTGGTGGAGCGCAGCTTCGGCCGCTATCTGGCCACCCTGGATCTGGCGGAGGACGAAGCCCGCATCGCCGAGCTGCGGCAGCAGCTCGATCGGCTCAGCAGCGGTGTGCAGGAG
>BJHC01000146.1 GCA_014191535.1 Cyanobium sp.
GGCCGGGATGCCGAATTCGAGGGCATCGCGGTAGGCCCGCTGGGCAATGGCGAACTTGCGTTCCGCCGTGCGGGCCATGCCCTGCTCATCGATCGTGCCCACCACCACACCGGCGCCGTAGGTGCGGGCCAGTTCCAGCACCTTGAAGAAGCGTTCGTCGCCGTCCTCGTAGTTGGTGGAGTTCAGGATGCACTTACCACCGGCCACCTTGAGGCCGGCCTCCATCTTCTGCCACTCGGTGGAATCGAGCATCAGGGGAAGGTTGACGTTGGTGACCAGACGGCTCACCAGTTCCTTCATGTCCCGCTCGCCGTCCCGACCGACGTAGTCGACGTTGACGTCGAGAACATGCGCGTTCTCCTTCACCTGGCCCCGGGCCACGGCCACCAGGCCATCCCAGTCCTCTTCGGCCAGCAGGTCACGTACTTTCTTGCTGCCGCTGGCATTGAGCCGCTCGCCAATGATCAGGAAGGAGTTGTCCTGCAGGTACGGCGTGGTGCCGTAGATGGAGCTGGCGCTGGGCTCATAGGCCAGGGCTGGGCGCGGGTCCTGGGGGTTTTGGCGCAGCTCGGGGGTGCGCACCCGCCGGGGTGCCGGTTTCAGCTCGGCGGCCAACTCCGCCAGCGCGGCGATGTGGGCCGGGGTGGTGCCGCAGCAGCCGCCGATCACCTGCACGCCCAGGTCTTCGACGAAGTGCATCAGCTGCATCTTCATCTCCACCGGCGTCAGGCGGTAATGGGCCACACCACCGATGTTTTCGGGCAATCCGGCGTTGGGGATGCAGCTCACCACGAAGGGGCTGTGCTCGCTCAGGTAGCGCACGTGCTCCTTCATCTGCTCGGGGCCCGTGGCGCAGTTGAGCCCGAGCACATCGATCGGGAAGGGTTCGAGGATCGCCACCACGGCGGCGATGTCGGAGCCCACCAGCATCGTGCCGGTGGTTTCCATGGTCACGCTCACCATCAGCGGCCGGCGCTGCCCGGTTTTGGCGAACGCCTGCTCAATGCCCTGCAGCGCTGCCTTGATCTGCAGCACGTCCTGGCAGGTCTCCACGATGAACAGATCCACATCGCCGGCGATCAGCCCCTCGGCCTGCTCCGCGAAGGCATCACGGAGCTCATCGAAATCAATGTGGCCGAGGGTGGGCAGCTTGGTGGTGGGCCCCATCGACCCCGCCACAAAGCGTGGCTTCTCCGGGGTGCTGTAGGCCTCGGCCATCTCCCGCGCCAGCTCGGCGGCGCGCTTGTTGATGGCAAACGCCTGGTCCTGCAGGTCGTATTCCGCCAGCACGGTGGAGGCCGCCCCGAAGGTGTCGGTCTCGATCACATCGCAACCGGCGTCGAGGAACAGGCGATGCACCGCCTGCACGGCATCGGGGCGCGTGAACACCAGGTTCTCGTTACAGCCCTCCAGGGCCGCACCGCCGAAGTCCTCGGCGGTGAGATCCATCTGCTGCAGCGAGGTGCCCGTGGCGCCGTCGAACACCAGCACGGGGTGCTCGGGGCTGTGCAGCCGTTCGAGGAAACCGATCCGTTGGGTGGCCAGCATCAACCGTTCAGACGCACGCGGGTGACCCAGTGGTCATAGGCGGGATCGCGCCCCTCTGTGATGGCGGTGAGCCGTTCACGGATGGCATCCATCACCGGCCGCTGGGGACGCAGGTCGGTGCTCTCCACCCGCCGCACCGGGGTCACCTTGGCGGCGGTGCCGCTGAGGAACACCTCATCGGCCACAAACAGCTCGCTCTTGTCCACCGGGCGTTCCAGGGTGGGGATCCCCATGGCTTGGGCCAGCTCCAGCACGCTGGCGCGGGTGATGCCCTCGAGGATGTCCTGGTCCACACCAGGGGTGATCAGCACACCGTCGCGGACGATGAACAGGTTCATGCCGCTGGCTTCACTCACCTTGCCGCGGCTGTTGAGTAGCAGGGCTTCGTCGAAGCCGCTCTTCACCGCTTCGGTTTTGGCCAGGGAGCTGGTGATGTAGGCGCCGCTGATCTTGCCCCGCAGGGGCAGGGAGCGGTCCTCCTGGCGGGTCCAGGAGCTGATGCGGCAGCTCACCCCTTCGGGGGAGAGGTAGTCGCCGAGCTCAAGGCCATAGATTAAGAAATCGGTCTCGATGTTGTGCAGCCGTGGGGCGATGCCCAGGTCGCTGGTGTACACAAACGGCCGCAGGTACACCGGACAGCTGGGTTTGTTGGCCTGCAGGAACTGCCCAATGGCGTTGTGGATGGTGTCCTCGCTGAGTTCCGTCAGCAGCAGCCGAGCGCTCTGGCTCAGGCGTTTGGCGTGGCGATCGGCGCGGAACAGCAGGATCTCCTGGCCATCGGAGGGGTTCGGAATGGCCCGCATGCCCCCGAAGGCCCCGGTGCCGTAGTGCAGGGCATGGGTGGCCACCGAGAGGGTGGCCTCGGCAAAGGGCACGCAGCGGCCACCGAACCAGGCGTAGGGCAGAAATTGGTGCATGGATCCGGCGGGCGGTGGGGGCCACAGCTGCAGCCGATCTTCTCACCGCCGCCCCCCGCCCTGCGAGGCCTCGACCACAGCAAGATGGGCCCATGCACCGTCTTGCCGCCGTGCCTGGCAGCACCAGCCCCTCCGATGGGGTGGTGTTCATTGAGCAGCCCCCTGCGGCGGTGGTGTTGCTGAGCAGTGCCGACACCGATCTGGCGGCCCTCGCCGCCGTGCTCGACCAGGACCCCCATCCCCTCGGGGTGGACACCGCCATTCGGGCCCTCAACCTGGCGGCTCTCCAGCATCCGGCTGTGCTGGATCACTACCTGCGCACCAGCCTGCAGCAGACCCGTCTGGTGGTGCTGCGGCTTCTGGGCGGGCGCAGCCACTGGGGCTACGGCCTGGAGCAGCTGCAGCGTTGGGCCGCCGAGGGCGCCGATCGCCGGCTGTTGGTGCTGGCTGGAACAGCAGACCTGGAGCCCGAATTGCTGCCCCTCGGCACCGAGGACAGGGCCTTCAGCCAAGCCTGTAGCCGCTGCCTGCTGGAGGGGGGCACGGACAACCTGCAGCAGCTGCTGCACAGCCTGCGCGACCTGTTGGTCGACGGCCGCGCCAGCGCCCCACAGCTGCAGCCCTTGCCCGATCCCCTCCCCCACGATTGGCGGCAGGAGCCGGGCCCTCGGGTTGGGGTGGTGCTTTATCGCGCCCTGTTGCAGGCGGGGGATCTCCAGCTGGTGGAGGCCCTGCTGCAGGCCCTCCGCGGCCAGGGGCTCGCACCGCGTGCCCTGTGGGTGAGCAGCCTGCGCTCCCCCGCCGTGCAAGGCGGAGTCTCCGATCTGCTGGCACGGGAGGGGGTGCAGGCGGTGCTGTGCACCACGTCGTTTGCCTCCGTTCAGCTCAGCGAGGCGGGCCTGGGGGCGCCCCTCTGGGATGGCTTGGGGGTCCCGGTGCTGCAGGTGCTCTGCAGCACCCAAAGCCGGGAGGCCTGGCAGGACAGCAGCCTGGGGCTCTCGCCGCTCGACCTCAGCCTGCAGGTGGCCCTGCCGGAATTGGACGGCCGCCTCACCACCCGCGTGGGGGCCTTCAAGGAGACCTTCCGTGCCGATGAAAGGCTGGTGACGGCGATCCAGCGCTACGAACCCGACCTGGGCCGGCTGAGGTGGATCGCGGAGTTGGCAGCCCGCTGGTGCGACCTACGCACCACCCCCACCGCCGAGCGCCGTTTGGCGCTGGTGTTGGCCAATTACCCCACCCGCAACAGCCGCTTGGCCAACGGCGTTGGGCTGGATACCCCCGCCAGCACCGCCGCGATGCTCGGCTGGCTGCGGGATGCCGGCTACGACCTGGGCGATCAATCCCTTCCCGCCGATGGCGACAGCCTGATTCAGCAGTTGCTGGCCGGGCGCAGCAACGATCCGGAGAGCCACCACCGCGCGCCCCTGGCCCACCTGCCCCTGGCTGACTACCAGCGCTGGTACGCCACCCTGCCGGCCGATGGCCGTGCGGCGTTGGAGCGTCAGTGGGGGGCGCCAGAGGCCGATCCCCAATTGGAGGCGGCTGGCTTTCCGATTCAAGGGCTCCGGTTTGGCCGGTTGGTGCTGCTGATCCAGCCCGAACGGGGCTACGGCCGTGATCCGGCCCTCAGTTACCACAGCCCGGATCTACCACCCACCCACCTCTATCTGGCCCAATACCTCTGGTTACGCCAGCAGGCCCAGGTGCAGCTGATCTGCCATGTGGGCAAGCACGGCAACCTGGAGTGGCTGCCGGGCAAGGGCCTGGGCCTGTCGGATACCTGTTACCCCGAATGGGCGTTGGGTCCC
>BJHC01000147.1 GCA_014191535.1 Cyanobium sp.
AGCAGCGGATGCAGGAGCACAGCCTGGCGTTTGCTGCCGCTTTGCAGGACGCCTCGGATGGCTGGCTGCAGCCGGCCCGTTGTTTCCCCAGCGCCGATTCCGACCCCTCGGATCTCACCGGCCCTTCCCCCTTGGCGCTGATGCCCTACTGGCGCGAAGGGCGGCGGCTGGTGGGGCTGGAGGTGGTCACGGAGCAGCAGCTTCTGCCCCAGGGGCCCGGCCAAGCCATCGCCGCCCTGCCCACGGATCCCCTCGGGGCCACCACGTCCGTGGCCGTGGGGAATTACGCCAACGATCACCACTACCCCGGCCCGGATTGGCCGCTGGCCCCCAAGAGTTGCCGCTGGGGAGGCCGTTGGAGCGGCACCCCCTTCTGCATTCCCTTCGGAGCACTTCTCAGCGCTGAGGTGGAGAACCTCATGGCGGCGGACAAGGGCTTCAGCACCAGCCACATGGCCAATGGAGCCACCCGGCTGCAACCCCTGATCCTCAACATCGGCCAGGCCGCCGGTGCCGCCGCGGCCCTGGCGGTCGCCCGCGGGGTCGCTCCAGCGCAGCTGCCGGTGCGCGCGGTGCAGGAGGCCCTCCTGCGCGATCCCCAGGCCCCAGCGGCGGTGGTTCCGCTCTGGGATACGCCGTGGCATCACCCCGCCTGGCGCCAGCGGCAGTTGGCGGTGTTGGACGACCCCTCCCGCCTCGGTGCCGATGGCCGCTGGTGCGGCCCCGACTCCCAGCCCACCGAGCCCTGCACGGCACCGCCTGAGCCCCACGAACAAGCGTGGACTGGCACCGTGACCCCAGACGGGGAGGGCGGGTTCAGCCTGGCGTTGGGGGCTGATCGCCGCCTGCCGCTGATCACCCTCGAACCCTCGCTCCATGGCTGGTTGAACGCCCTCAGCGGCCCCACATCCACCACCCTGGTGGGCTGTCTCAACACCGCCGGCCCCTGGCTGCGGGTGTCGCGTCTAGCCGGCTGAGGCCACAAGCCGCAGCTGGTCCCGCAGCGGATCCACCAGTTGCACGCGCAGCAGCAAGGCTGTGCCCGGTTCGGCTTTGGGGGGACACTCCGCCGCCACGTCCATCGCCAGCTCATCCACCCGCACCAACCCCAGGCGGTCCTGGGGCCGCAACCAGCGCAGGAAGTCCACCCGCCATTGGCCGCTGCGGTGGGCTTCAAACCACACCTGCTGCCAATGGCGCCCGTCCTCCCGGCTGATGGCCACCCCTTCACGCACTGCCGCATCGAACTGCTCCAGCAGGGGCTGCAGCGCGTCCTTGCTCAGGGTTGGTTCTCCATGGCGCCAGGCGGCCAGTTGGCGCTGCACCACCAGATCGCCATAGCGGCGAATGGGTGAGGTGGCCTGCACGTAGGCCGGCAATCCCAGGCTGAAGTGATGGGCCGGCTCGGTGCCCATCAGCCCACGGCTGAGGCAGCGTTTGATGGCCGCAAAGCGCACGGGCCCCTCCGGCAAGGCCTCCAGCTCTGCCCGGGGTGGCAGCTCTGCGGGCAGCTGGCTTCGGTAGGGCAGGGCCAGACCGTGATCCACCCCCACCTGGGCCGCCACAGCCCCCGCCAGGATCATCGCCTCAGCCACCATCGCGCGGGCAGGTCCAGGCTCGGTGATCTCGATACAGGCTTGACCCTCCCGGGAGCGCACGCGGCCTTCCGCCAGATCCATCTGCAGGGCCCCCTGCTGCAGTCGCCAGCGGCGCCGGCTCTGGAGGATCTGCTCCATCGCGGCCAGGTCGGCCTCCTGGGGCGGGGCCAGCTCAATCAGGTCATCGGCATCGGCGTAACTCAACCGGTAGGTGGGCTTCACCCAACTGCGCTCCACGCCGTAGGCCGTGATCGCCCCCTGGGCATCGAGCTCCACCCAGGTGCTCCAGGCGGCGCAGCGATGGCCCGCCCGCAGGCTGAACGGGCCCGTCGAGAGCACCTGGGGAAACATCGGCAGGATCCCCTGCGCCAGGTAGAGGCTGCTGCCTCGGCGCCGGGCCTCCAGATCCAGGGGGGAGTCCCAGGGCACCAACCGCCCGGGGTCGGCCACATGGATCCAGATCCGCCGTCCACCGGCCTCCAGCTCCTCCAGAGCCAGGGCGTCATCGATGTCGCAGGTGTCGTCATCATCGATGGTCACGCAACGCTGGTGGGTGAGATCCAGCCGCTCGGCATCACCGGGCAGCGATTGCCCACTGCGGTCCACCAGCCGTGCGGCCTCCCGTTCGAGCTCAGCGGAAAAACCTGTGTCCCAGGTGGTGCCGGCCAGCGACACCAAATGGTGGGGATCCCACTGCTGCAGCTCCACCAACAGATGACGCAGCAGGCCACGGTCGATGCCCTTGTCCGTACCCAGATGGAGGCTGGTGAGGCTGTGGCGCAGCCCTGGATCGAGCTGGGACTCCTCCAGGCTGCCGCTGGCCAAGTGCTTCAACTGTTCGAGCCGCTCTTGCTGCTCCGGCAGCAAGGTCTCCGCCTGCAGGGGTTGGCGTCGTTGCAGGAGCTCCAGCCAGCGGCGCTCCCGTTGCTCCAGCAGCCGCTGTCGATGCTGGTCTCGGCGCATCGCCCGTAGATCCGTCAGGGGTCTGGCGTTGACCTCCCCCTGGCGCAGACGGAACATCGCCTGCTGTCCCACCAGCTCCATCCAGCAGGCGGCCACTTGAACCGGCCGGTGGTCGCCGCACAACAGGTCCGTGAACTCCTCCAGGCCGACGGCCTGGCTGGACTCGAGCAGCAGCAACCAGGCGGTGCCCCATCCCCGGGGGGTCGGCCGATGGGCCGCGATGGCGTCGGCCGTGAGGCGCCAAGGCAAAGCCCCCAAACTCCGCGGTGCATCGCAGCCGGCGGGTAGGGGGCACAGCAACTCCAGTTGCCGCAGAGGCAAGAGCTGTTCTTTGGGGGCAAAGCCCAGTTGGATCCGTGCCTTGCTGCCCTGGAGCGCAAGGATCACCGCCAATTGGGGGCCACGGGGCTCCAGAACGCCGACCAGGTCGCCGCAGTGGAGCTGCGTGGCCGTCAGGGAATCAGCCCTCGGGGTTCACGAAGGGCAGCAGAGCCACGATGCGGGCCCGCTTAACGGCGTTGGTGAGATCCCGCTGCTGTTTGGCCGTCAGGCCCGTCAGGCGACGGGGCAGGATCTTGCCGCGCTCGGTGATGAACTTTTTGAGCAGATCGACGTCTTTGTAGTCGATCGGATCACCGGGTTTGATCGGTGAAAGACGCTTCTTGAAGAAGGAACTAGCCATGGCTGAACGGAAGGGGACGAAATGCAGGCAGCGATGAATCCGCTGAGATCACTTGATCTCTTTGTGGACCGTCGACTTGTTGCAGTGCGGGCAGAACTTCTTGAGTTCAATCCGTTCAGTGGTGTTGCGGCGGTTCTTCTGGGTGGTGTAACGGGACACACCAGGGGACCGCTTGGCGGGGTTGGACCGGCATTCCGTGCACTCGAGGGTGATCACGATCCGGACGCCCTTGTTCTTAGCCATAAAGGACGTTGCGCCGCTTGAGCGAAGCGTGTGGACAGCTGCCAACCATACCTGGTCACCTGTCCAGGCCTGTCTGAACCGGTCCTTAGAGTCGGCCGACTTGGCGAAAGGTATCGATGCGGGTCTCGCTCCAATGGTTGCGGGAGCTGGTGGCCTGTGAGCTGCCCGTGGATGAGCTGGCGGAGCGGCTCTCCGTTGCCGGTTTTGAAGTGGAGCAGATCGACGACCTGGCGGCCCGTGCCGCCGGGGTGGTGGTGGGGTTCGTCGAGCAGCGGGAGCCCCATCCCAATGCCGACAAACTCAGCGTCTGCACGGTGTCCATCGGGGCGGCCGATCCTTTGCAGATCGTCTGTGGGGCCGCCAACGTGCGGGCCGGCATCCATGTGGCGGTGGCCACGGTGGGGGCGTATCTGCCGGCGGTGGATCTGACGATCAAGCCGGCTGAGCTGCGGGGTGTGGCCAGCAGCGGCATGATCTGCTCCCTGTCGGAACTGGGCCTCAGCGACAGCTCCAACGGCATCGTGATCCTTGACGAGGTCATTGATCAGCCTCCAGCTCTGGGGTCACCCGTGGGGCCGCTGTTCGGCCTCGATGACCAGGTGCTCGAGCTGGCCATCACCGCCAACCGCCCCGATGGTCTCTCTATGCAGGGGGTCGCCCGCGAGGTGTCTGCCCTCAGTGGCACACCGCTGACCCTTCCCCCTGCGGCCCCGAGCCTGTCGAGTCACCCCCTGCCGGTGCCCGCTGCGGTGGCGGAGCGGATCGAGGCGGGGGGCCTGT
>BJHC01000148.1 GCA_014191535.1 Cyanobium sp.
AACCGCGGCCCCCTTCCTTGGCAAGGCCTGGGGCGCTTCGGGCTGCGGGCCCTGCGGATCACCGCCAGCACCGCCACCCTCGTGGAGCTGCTGCGGCAGGAGTGGGGCGTGGGCGTCAGCGCTGCCGTGGCCTGGCTGTTGTTCCTGCAGGTGGAGCGTCGCCTGGTGGCCCATGACGAACCCACCGGCACACCGCCTCAGACGTAGCGGCCCGGGTATTCGCCCGGATGATCGATCCGGGTCACCCGCACCCCCGAGGCGCTCTGGCCGCTGAAGCGCAGGATGTCGCTGCCGGACACGGCATAGCCCAGGTCCTGGGCCAGCAGGGCCACCTCGTCGGCGGTGATCGCCTCCTCCAACCGCCGCTGCAGCGCCGGCTCCCGTTGCACCAGCGCCAAAAAACGCTGCAACTGCTCCCGCGACACACCGCCCTGGCTCACCGCTGGAGGCTAACCAGACGGGAACTGAGCACCAGCCACAACAGAATCATCACCACTGCTTCGGGGGCCATGGCAGGGGAGGCGGCTATCCCCGCTTTAGGCACGCCCGGCTGCGCGGCCATGAGCAGTGCTACTCAGCCCGGCCGAGGCCAACCGCATCGGCATGAGTACATTTGTACGAGCTGACTGGAGCTGGATGGCGTCGCTGCGCTTCCTGGCGGTGCGCGTGGGGGATCTGGTGGTGGTGGAGGGCCCCCTCGGCGCCGACAACGACTGGTGGGTGGGGCAGGTGATCCACGCCGAGGGCGGGGCCCGCTGCCCAGCCAACTCGCTGTTTCAGATCGCCTGCGTCGACAGCGGCAGCATCCGCACCGTCAACGCCGATGCCGTGCTTGACATCCTGCAGGCTGGCCCGCGGGAGCCCTCAGGAGCGCTCCAGACGCCGCACAATCACGCCCATCAACAGCAGGGATCCGGCCAGGGCCACCAGCAGGGCGATCGTCATGGCGGGGTTCAACAGCAGCGGCGATTCTGACCCGCAACTGGTGTTCGTGTACGGCACGCTCAAGCGCGGCATGGCCAACCACGCCCAACTGGCGGGCACCCCCTGCCTGGGCACGGCGCAGTTGCAGGGCTTCAGCCTCTACGACCTGGGCCCCTTCCCGATGGCCATCGCCACTGGCGATCCCCAACACCGCCTCGAGGGGGAGCTGTATGCCGTCAGCCCCCAGCTGTTGGAGCAGCTGGACCGCTTCGAAGGGGCACCACGGCTCTACCAGCGGCAACGCCAGCGGCTGGGGGATGGCCGGCCCGTGTGGCTGTACGTGGGCCAGCCGCGCCAGGTGCGGCACGTGCAACGGATCGACAGCGGACGCTGGCTCAAACCGCCACCAACCAGCGCCCCCCCAGGGCCAGGGCCATCGCCAGGGCCGAAGCGCTGAGCCAGGCGGCCCGTCGGTTGGCCAGCAAGCGCCGCAGCAACACCACCGCCCAGGCCCAGCCCAGCAGCACCACGGCGCTCTGGCAGAAACCGATCACGTGGGGGTCGGCGCTCCAGGCAGGCAACAGCGGATCCGAGAAGCTCACCGGCAGCACCAAACCCGCCTCCGCCATGCCCAGGGGCAGGTGGCGCGCCAGCAGCAACCCCCAGAGCAGCGGCAGCAGGCCATAGAGGGTGCGCCGCAGCCGGGCCACGCTGAAGAACGGCCGCGCCAGGTTGAACAGGGCCGCCGGCAGGGCCAGGGCCAGGGTCGCAAACGCCAACCGCGGCAGCAACGGACCGTCAATCAGGCTGGTGGGGGCCAGGGGCAGCCAGCCCAGCAGGCGCTGCCAGTGGTGCAGGCAGAGATCCCCCGCCAACACCAACAGCAAGCCCGGCTCCCCGGCCGGCAGCTCCATCTCCCGTTGCAGATCCGCCGCCGGCGGCCGCAGCGCCAGCTGCACAGACCGGTGTGGGCAGGCCTGGGCGCAGGTGAGGCAGAGCACGCAGTTGCGGTTGTCGCTGAGGTGGGCCGGATGGGTGCCCAGGGGGCAGCCGGCGGTGGCCAGCCCCTCACCATCGGCCGGGCCGCCCTTGAAGCAGGCATAGCTGCTGCAGCTGCCGCTGCAGGTGCCCACCTGGGCCCGCAGCTCCAGGATCGACAGCTTGGCGAACAGGCCATTCATCCCGCCCACCGGGCAGAGGTAGCGGCACCAGAACCGCTTCTCAAACCGCAGCGACCCCAGCACCGCCCCCGCGGTGATCAACAGCAGCAGACAACTGCTCAGCCAGGCGGTGTTCTGGAGATTCCACACCTCCTCCCACAACAGGATGGCGGCAAAGCCGGCCGCCAACAGCGGCGAAGCCCAGTCATCGCTGTTGCCCCGCGGCCAGCGGGCCGGGGTCCAGCCCAACAGGCGGGCGGCCCGCTGCACGAGTTCGCCCCACACCATGAACGGGCAAAAGGAACACCACAGGCGCCCCACCAACGGAAAGCCCAGCAGAATCAGCGGCCACCACCAGGCCCAGAACAGATTCAGCGCGCCGTTGTGGGCCCGGTCCTGGGGGCCCAACCACAGCCAGAGGTTGACGGCCACGAACAGCCAACTCACCAGGCCGAACAGCAACCCGTTCCAGAGCCATGGGGCCCGCATCCACTCCCGCAGCTGCGGCTTCCAACGCCAGATGTCGAAGCGGTAGCGCTGTTGGCGCGGTTCGGTCCAAAACACATCCTCCGGCAGCACCGCGGGCCAGGCGCCATTGCCGCTGGCTCCCCCCTCCTGGCGGCGCATCTGCTGCAGCGCCCGGTAGATGAGCGTCTCCAGCTCCCGCAGGTTGTTGGGGAAGTCGTAGCTCTGCAGCCGCTTCACCACCGACTCCGGCACCACCGGCGGCCGGGTCCAACCCAGCTTGCGGCTGCGCTGACGCACGCCATAGCGCAGCCATTCCCCCAGGTCCTGGCGGCGCACCCGCAGGGGCGGCACCCGGATCAGGGTGCAGCTGCGATCGACTTGCGGCACCGCTGCTTCGGAGGTGAAAAACAGCCGACCGCCAAAACGCCGCAGCTCCCCCGGAGCGCCATTGGGGCTCCAGCTGCCATCGCGGGCCAGCTGCAGCAACCGGGGCAGCAACGGCGCCGGCACCTGGTCCAGCTTGTCGATCAGCAGGGCGCCATCCCCCAGGAGCTGCAGCAGGGGTGGCTGGTCGTCACTGGCGGCACCGAACAGCTCCGAGCCATCCGGGCGCAGCAGGGCGCCATCGAGCTGGAGCATCAGCTGCTGACGGGCCGGCGAGCCGAAATGAATCAGCGCGGCCAGGTTGTCCTTTTCCAGGCCGGGCTCACCACTGATCAGCACCGGCCGAGCCGTGGGGTCCTGGGAGGCCTGACGCACCGCCTCCCGCAGGCTGCGGGCATAGCGGCTGTTGCCCACCACGCCACGGCGGGCGCGCCCCACCAGCAGGGGCGCCAGCCGCAGCAGGTCGGCGTTGTCGAGGGACGGGCGTGGGGTCAAACGGGCGGCCGCCAACCCCTTCAGTGTGGATGCAGCCGCCGATACTGGCGGGCACGATCAACACACCGCTTCACCGCTCCCATGCCCCTGAGCCTCTACGGCGGAGCGCGCTCCCGCGCCTCCATGCCCCGCTGGTACATGGAAGAGAAGGGCATTCCCTACACCTGGCAGCTGCTCGACATGGAGGCGGGCGAACACCGGCGTGAACCCTTCATCCACATCAACCCATTCGGCAAGGTGCCGGCCCTCGTGGATGAGGACCCTGCCCTGCCCGGTGGCCGGCTGCAGCTGTTTGAAAGCGGAGCGATCCTGCTCTACCTGGCGGAGCGCTACGGGGGCGAATGCCAAACCGCCGCCGAGCGGGGCCTGGCGCAGCAATGGGTGCTGTTTGCCAACGCCACCCTGGCCACAGCCCTGTTCGTGCCGTCCAACCGCGAACGGGAGTTTCCGCGGTTGATGGAGGTGCTCGACGGCCAACTGGCGGCGGGGCCGCTGATGGGGCAGAGCTGGAGCGTCGCCGACTGCGCGGTGAATGCCTACCTGGCCTATCTGCCGATCTTCTTCCCGCAGATCGACCTCAGCCCCTACCCCCACGTGCAGGCCACCATCGCCGCCACGCAGCAGCGCGAGGCCTACCGCACGGTGATGGGCCAGCGTTGACCAGCGGTCTGGGCGCGCTCGACTGGCACGGCCACGCCCTGCAACTGCTGCCGCAGCGGGCCCTGTGGGATCCGCAGCAGCGCCTGTTGCTGGTGGCGGACCTGCACCTCGGCAAGGCGGAAAGTTTTCAGGCCAGCGGTGTGCCCCTCCCCAGTGACGGCGACCTCACC
>BJHC01000149.1 GCA_014191535.1 Cyanobium sp.
GCCGTACTCCACCGGCGAAACCAAGCCGATGCGCAGCCCCGGCCGCCGCGAGATCGGCCATGGTGCCCTGGCGGAGCGCGCCCTGGTGCCCGTGCTGCCCAGCAAGGAGAGCTTCCCCTACGTGCTGCGGGTGGTATCTGAGTGCCTGAGCTCCAACGGCTCCACCTCGATGGGTTCGGTGTGCGGCAGCACCCTGGCCCTGATGGACGCCGGCGTGCCCCTGAAGGCCCCCGTGAGCGGCGCCGCCATGGGCCTGATCAAGGAGGGCAGCGAGGTGCGGATCCTCACCGACATCCAGGGCATCGAGGACTTCCTCGGTGACATGGACTTCAAGGTGGCCGGCACCGAGAAGGGCATCACCGCCCTGCAGATGGACATGAAGATCACCGGCCTGGAGGTGAAGACCGTGGCCGAAGCGATCAACCAGGCCCGCCCGGCCCGGCTGCACATCCTCGAGAAGATGCTCGAGGCCATCGACAAGCCCCGCGACACCCTGAGCCCCCACGCTCCGCGTCTGCTCAGCTTCCGGATCGACCCTGAGCTGATCGGCACCGTGATCGGCCCCGGTGGCCGCACCATCAAGGGCATCACCGAGCGCACCAACACCAAGATCGACATCGAGGACGGCGGCATCGTCACCATCGCCAGCCACGACGGTGCAGCGGCTGAAGAGGCCCAGCGCATCATCGAAGGCCTCACCCGCCGCGTGTCGGAGGGCGAGGTGTTCAGCGGTGCGGTGACCCGCGTGATCCCGATCGGTGCCTTTGTGGAGATCCTCCCCGGCAAGGAGGGGATGATCCACATCTCCCAGCTGAGCGAAGCCCGCGTGGAGAAGGTGGAAGACGTGGTGCGCGTGGGCGACCAGGTGACCGTGCGGGTGCGCGAGATCGACAACCGCGGCCGCATCAACCTCACCCTGCGGGGCGTGCCCCAGGCGGAAGAGCCCGCCGCCGCTGGCACCAGCGCCTGATCGAGCTGAGCCCCTAAGGCTCATCCCTCAGCCGGCCCCCAGGGGCCGGCTTTTTGCTGTCAGGCCCTGGGCCGGCCAGCGGGGTTAGACCGCAAAGCCGGGGTCAATCGCCGCCATGGCGGCAGCGGCCCGCTCGCACAGCTGCCGGTGGCTGGGGCCGTGGCTGGCGATCAGGCAGCCGGCCTGGCGCACATCGCCGCTGTTGTAGGCCAGCGGACGCCCATCGGCGTGGCTGAAACAGCCGCCGGCGGCCCGCAGCACCGCTTCGGGGGCCGCCATGTCCCAATCCTTGGGGGCACTCTTGCCAGAGAGCGAGATGTAGAGGTCGGTCTCGCCGCGCAGGATCGTGGCCACCTTGCCGCCCACGCTGCCGATGGCTTTGGTGTCGCCCAGGGCCAGCGCCGCCAGCAGCTGCTCCAGCCGCTGGTCGCGGTGGTTGCGGCTGGCCACCAGCACCAGCTCCCCCAGCGCGCGGCGCGCGCTGAACCGGGGCGGCCGCTGCGCACCACTGCGGTCTTCGCACCAGGCGCGGCCCGCCTGCCCGGCGCCGCCCACCAGACCGATCCAGAGCTCCTCCAGCACCGGCAGCAACACCACCCCCAGCACAGGTTCGCCGCGATGCACCAACGCCAGATGCACGGCGTATTCGCCGGTGCCCTGCAAAAAATCCTTGGTGCCATCCAGCGGATCGAGGATCCACAGCCATTCGGCGTCCAGGGGCTGCCCCGGGGTGAGCTGCTGCTTGGCGGTCTCTTCACTGAGCAGCGTCCAACCGGCGTCGGGGAAGGCCTGGGCCAGCCCGTCCAGCAGCCACTGGTTCACCGCCAGGTCGGCGGCACTCACCGGCCCCTCACCGCCATGGTCGACGCTGAGGGCCGGCGGAAAGCCATAGGGGGGCTGCTCGCCGCGGCCGTAGGCCAGCAGGATGTCGGCCGCACCCCAGCTCAGCCGGCGCAACACCACCAGCAGCGGCTCCAGCGCAACGCCGGGGGGCAGGCTGGCGGCGGGCATCATGGAGCTGGCAAAGGGGCATTGTGATGCAGGGCGCCGAACCGGCCGCTGGCGTGCTCTACCTGGTGGGAACCCCCATCGGTAACCGGGGGGATCTGTCGCCGCGGGCGCGCCACGTGTTGGCGGGGGCCGACCGCATCGCCTGTGAGGACACGCGGCACAGCGGCCTGCTGCTGCATCAACTGGGGCTGCGCGCCGCTGAAGGGGGACCGCGGCTGGTGAGCTTCCATGAGCACAACCAGGCCAGCCGCATTCCCGAACTGCTGGCGGCCCTGGAGGCCGGCGAGGCCATCGCGGTGATCTCCGACGCCGGGCTACCCGGCATCTCCGACCCCGGCGAAGCCCTGGTGGCGGCGGCCCGCGCCCAGGGGCGCACGGTGATCTGCGTGCCGGGCCCCTGCGCGGTGACCACGGCCCTGGTGAGCAGCGGCCTGCCGGCGGGGCGCTTCTGCTTTGAGGGCTTCCTGCCCCCGAAGCCCAACCAACGGCGCAGCCGCATCCGCGCCCTGGCGGCGGAGGAGCGCACGCTGGTGTTGTTTGAGGCGCCACACCGCTTGGTGGCCCTGCTGGAGGACCTGCTGGCGGAGCTTGGGGATCGCCCCGTGGCGGTGACCCGCGAACTCACCAAACGCCACGAACAGCAGGTGGGCCCATGCCTGTCGGCGGCCCTAGCCCATTTCCAGGCGCAACCGCCCCAGGGGGAATTCACCGTGGTGCTGGGGGGTGCCCCCGCCCCTCCTGTAGCGGAGCGCAGCGACGCCGAGCTCCGTCAGCAGCTGGATGCCCTGCTGGAGCAAGGCCTCAGCCGCAATGAGGCGGCCCGCCAGCTGGCGCAGCAGACAGGCCTGGCCAAACGGGAGCTTTACGCTCTGCTCCATCACCAGGAGGAACCGAGCTGATGCTGCTGCGCCTGCGCCTGCTGGTGGCCAGCCTGGGGGGCGGGGCCCTGCTGCTGTTGCTGCTGTGCCTGGGGGCTCAGAACCTCGACAAGCGCGCCAGCCTCAACGTCGGCTTTGGCCGCACCGCCGAACTGCCCACGGGATTTCTGGTGGGCATCGCCCTGGTGATCGGTGTGATCAGCGGCGGCACCGCCACCGCGCTGCTGCTGCCCCGCAGCGATCAGGCCCCCGGCAACGAGTAGAGGGCACCGCCCTCGATCACCAGCCGCGTGATGCCCTGGGCCACCAGATAAGAGGAGCGCCGTTGCAGCACCTCGCTGTCGGGCACCTTGATCACCCGCTGGCTGCGGCCGCACTGGCGTTTGGCCTGACGGGGGTTGGTGAACAGCATCAGGGCCTGCAGCTCCTGCTCCTCGTCCGGCAGGCTTCCCAGCTCCGGGAACTCACGCAGGGGCTTGGCCTGGAGTTCCACGGTCTTGTCCACCAGCATGTAGACGCTGCTGGGCAGCAACCCGGGCTGCAGGGGCTTGGTCTGGGGCCGCTCCCCCTGGGCCAGGGTCAGGGCTGGAGCTGGATCAGCCAGTTCGGCGTCGAGATCGGCATCGTCGTCATCGAGGCCATCGTCGCCGAAATCATCGGCGTCATCGATCGCCAGCACCCCCGCGTCGTCGTCATCGTCAGGCGCGTCTGGGGCATCGAGGGCATCGGTGTCAGGGGCCTCAGCAACAGGCACCGATTCGGCCGCGGGTGCGGGTGCGGGTGCGGGTTCAGGATCGGCCTTGGCGGTGCGCCCCTGCTTGCGGATCGCCGCCAGCTCATCGGGATCGAGCGCCGCTTTGACCACACGGCTCACCGTGTTGGGGCTGCAGCCGTAGGCCTCCGCCAGGGCCTGGGCGGTCTCCCCCTGGCGATAGCGGGCCACCAGCTCCTGCTTCTGGCTATCGGTGAGCCGGGGAGCGGCCATCGGGCAAGGGTGCGCAGCACACCACCATAGAAGCGTCCCCTGGCGGCAGGGCCCAGAGTCGCGCTGTCACAATGGCCCTGCCAGCTCCCTTAGCTCAGCTGGATAGAGCAGCTGCCTTCTAAGCAGCCGGTCGATGGTTCGAGTCCATCAGGGGGCGTCACAGCCGTGCGGAGCTGATCCAGTCGGCGCGGGGATCGCTGGAGCGGGCCGCCCGCAGCTGCTCGAGCAGCTGACGCTCCTGCTCGCTGTAGCTGGCGGGTTGCTTGAGGCTGAGGCTGAGCAGCAGATCGCCGCGGCCGCTGGCCAGGGGCCAGCCCTTGCCCTTGAGACGCAGGCTGCGGCCCACCGCCATGCCGGGCGGCACGGTCACCGTGGCCTCACCATCGGGGGTGGCCACGCGCACGTCGCCG
>BJHC01000150.1 GCA_014191535.1 Cyanobium sp.
GCTCCGCCGCCGCGTTCAGCTTCATGGTGCAACTGCCGAGCGGGATCATCCCGTGCACCAGGGAGAAATCGCGGGACACCAACCGCTGGATGTAGCGCAGCAGCTCCGTTTCACTGCGGTAGTCCTGGAACACCGGCTGCTGCAGCCAGGGGCGCTGGCGCCGTGGCACGGCGTCGCCCCACAGGTGGGCTTCCGGCGTGGCGGTGGCTCCGGCGCTGGCCAGCTCCTGCTGCAGCCCATCCCAAAGCGATGCCAGATCGGGTGCCGCCCCGGCCGGGGCCAACGCCTGAATCAACCGTTGCAGCTCCTCGAGACTGCTCCATTCATCGAGGCTGATGGCCAGCCCCTGGGGCTCGGGGCGCAGGTTGAAGCCCGCCGCCGCCGCCCGCTCCAGCAGCCCAGGGGCTGCGGGAGTTAGCACCCGCAGGCTGTCAAAACCGGGGCCCGCCACGGGCTCCAACCCCAGCTGCTGCAGAGCGCGGCTGAGCACGGTGCGCAGCAGCAGCACCCGCCGGGCGATGCAGGCCAGACCCTCTGGGCCGTGGTGCACGGCGTAGAAGCCCGCCATCACCGCCAGGAGCACCTGGGCGGTGCAGATGTTGCTGGTGGCCTTGTCGCGGCGGATGTGCTGTTCCCGGGTCTGCAGCGCCAGGCGCAAGGCCGGCCGGCCCTCCGCATCCACGGACTGGCCCACCAGACGACCTGGGATGCGGCGCTGCTGGGCCGTGGTGGTGGCGAAGAAGGCGGCATGGGGGCCACCGAACCCCATGGGAACCCCGAAACGCTGCGTGCTGCCCACGGCAATCTCCACCCCCAGCTCCCCCACCGGTGCCATCAGCACCTGGGCCAGGGGATCCAAGGCAGCGGTGACCATCACACCGGCGGATCGGGCAGCGGCCACCACTGCCGCTGGATCCCAGAGCAGGCCATCGGCGCCGGGCAGCTGCAGCAGCAGACCAAAGGCCCCCTCCAGCAGCTGGGGCTGCTGGAGCAGCTGCTGCGGATCCACCGACACCAGCTCGATCTCCAGGGGCTCCGCCCGGGTCTGCAGCACCGACCAGGTCTGGGGAAATACGGCCTGATCCACCAGGTAGCGGCGGGCCTCAGGGCGGGAGCAGGCGGCCGCACTCAGGGCCATGGCTTCGGCGGCGGCGGTGGCCTCATCCAGCAGGGAGGCGTTGGCGATCGGCAGGCCGGTGAGCTCGCTGACCAGGGTCTGGTAATTCAGCAACGCCTCCAGGCGCCCCTGGCTCAGCTCCGCCTGATAGGGGGTGTAGGCGGTGTACCAGGCCGGGTTTTCGAACACGTGGCGCTGCAGCAGCGCCGGGGTGATGCAGCCGTAGTACCCCAGGCCGATCAGGCTGCGCTGCACCTGGTTGGCCGCCGCGATCGCCTGCAGCTCCGCCAGGGCCTGGGCCTCGTCACAGCCGGCGGGCAGGCCCTCCTCCGCCTGCTCCGGGGCGAGCCGAATGGCCTCGGGCACCACCTGGGCCACCAGGTCATCCAAATCAGTCAGACCGAGATCGGCCAACATGCGGCCCTGCTGGGCCCCATCGGGACCGATGTGGCGCGCAACGAACGGGCTGAGCGCGGGGCGGAACGCCGAGGACAACTCAGTGGCCATCCACCTTGGCGCTGTAGGTGGCGGCATCCATCAGGGCATCCATCTGCGTGGGATCGCTGGGGCGCACCAGCAGCAGCCATCCCTCGCCATGGGGATCGTTCTGCAATTCCTCCGGGCTGGCCAGCACCGCCTCATTGCGGGCCTCCACGGTGCCGCTGATGGGAGCCACCAGATCCTCCACCGCCTTCACCGATTCCACGGAGCCGAACCCGCTGCCCTGGTTGATGCTGGCGCCGGGGTCGGGCAATTCCACGAACACGATGTCCCCCAGCTGCTCCACGGCAAAGGCGGTGATGCCGACCCGCACCAGGTCCGCTTCCGCCCGCACGTATTCATGGCTGTCGGCGTAGCGGCAGTCCTGGGGGTAGCTGGAGGCCATCAACGCAGCCGAACTCGTGGGCGCAGTCTGCCGGAAATTCAGGGCTTCAGTGCCAGCAGCGCCTGCTCCAGGGCCAGCTGGGCGTGGGCCAGGTGGGTGCCCCCCTGGGCATAGAGCACGTAGGGCTCCCGCAGGGGGCCATCGGCGGAGAACTCACTGGTGCTGCCGTCGATGAACGTGCCGCCCGCCATCACCAGCTCGCTGGCGTATCCGGGCATGGGCGCAGGCACCGGGTCGAGGTAGGAACCCACCGGCGAGCAGGCCTGGAAGGCGCGGCACACCGCCTTGAGCGGCTCCGGGCTGCCCAGGCGGACCGCCTGGATCACGTCACTGCGCGCGCCCCCCACCAGGGGATTCACCGGATAGCCCAGCCCCTCGAACACCGCCGCCGTGAGCTCGGCGCAGAGCAGGGCCTCGCTCACCATCTGCGGGGCCAGGAACAGCCCCTGGAACAGCAGGCGATGCAGATCAAAACCGGTGCCCCCCTCGGCGCCGATCCCCGGGGCGGTGAGCCGGCAGCAGGCCTGCTCCACCAGATCCGCCCGGCCTGCCACATAGCCACCGGTGGGGGCGATGGTGCCCCCCAGGTTTTTGATCAGGGAACCGGCCATCAGATCGGCCCCCACGGCGGTGGGCTCCTGCAGCTCCACCAGTTCGCCGTAGCAGTTGTCCACGAACACCAGGCAACCGGGCTGCACCGCCTTGACGCGGCGCACCAGGGCCCCGATCTGGCCGACGCTGAGGGAGGGGCGCCAGCTGTAACCACAGCTGCGCTGGATCAGCACCAGGCGCGTGGGTGCCCCCAGGGCGGCGGCGATCCCCGCCTCATCCACCGTGCCGTCGGGCAGCAGGGGGAGTTCGTCGTAGGTGATGCCGAACTCGGCGAGGGACCCCTGGCCGCTGCCGCGGATGCCGATCACCTCCTCCAGGGTGTCGTAGGGGCGACCGGTCAGGGCCAGCAGGCGGTCGCCGGGGCGCAGCACCCCGAACAGGGCGGCGGCGATGGCATGGGTGCCGCTCACAAACTGAAGCCGCACGGCGGCGGCCTCCGCCTGCAACACCCGCGCAAACACGCGATCGAGCACCTCCCGGCCCAGGTCGCCGTGGCCGTAACCGGTCACGGAGGCGAAGTGATGCACCCCCAGCCGCTCCGCCGCAAACGCCTCCAGCACCCGCTGCAGGCGCGGTTGCACCCCGGCCCGGCGTTCCGCCACCACCGGCGCGATGCGCTCCAGGGCGGCGGCCACCTGATCAGCGGCCCAGGCCTGGCGGGAAACGGTCATGGCGGCGGATGTCCTGCGGCCATGCTGCCGGTCGGCCGACGGCGCGTGGGCGGCCGTTCATCCGTCTAGATTTCGCAAATCTGTTGGTTTGGTTACAGCCCTGTGCTGCGGCCAGCCACCCAGGCCAGTGGTGCGCAGGTCCCCATCCGCGGGGACCCCACGAGCGAACCGGAGCCTGCGCATCCTTCAGGAGTTCACTTTGGTCTTAGCCCCAGACGCCGCCGGATCGGCCCGTCCTGCCCGCATCAGCGTGGATCTGGGTGATGGCGCCAACGGCGGTGCCGGCACCACCAGCGCGGCCCAGGACGCCCGCATGCGGGCTGCTCTCGTGGTGCCGCGGGCGCCCCTGCCCCGCAGCCAGCGCAAGTTCAAGCTGGGCACCACCGGCTTCATGCTGGCCATCCACGTGGGGGCGGTGTTCGCCCTGCTGCCGCAGTTCTGGAGCTGGCAGGCGGTGATCGCCCTGGCGGTTCTGTACTGGACCACGGTGCTGGGGGTGACCCTCGGCCTGCACCGGTTGGTGGCCCACCGCAGTTTCGTGGCCCCGAAATGGCTGGAGCGGGTGCTGGTGCTGATGGGCACCCTGGCCTGCCAGAGCGGTCCGATCGAGTGGGTGGGCCTGCACCGCCACCACCACAAGTTCTCCGACCAGCCCAACGACCACCACGATGCCGCCCGCGGTCTGTGGTGGGCCCACAGCGAATGGATGTTGCATGACATCCCCGCCCTCAAGGAGCTGCACCGCTTCACCGGCGACATGCTCCAGGACCCCTTCTACCGCTGGCTCGACCGCTGGTTCCTGCTCCTGCAGATCCCCCTGGGGGCAGCCCTCTATTGGTACGGCAACGCCGCCCAGGTGCATGGCGGCGGGTTGGGCCTCGTGCTTTGGGCCATCCCTCTGCGCCTGGTGCTCGTGTACCACGTCACCTGGCTGGTGAATTC